>NZ_VBVZ01000399.1 GCF_005863185.1 Pseudomonas edaphica | reverse complement strand
GGTGAGGGTGGGCGGCGCGCAGCTGCCTTGGGTCGCTATGGTAGCAGCTTAGCAGCGCGATTGGCCTTCACTTACCGCAGGCATACGCGGCCAAGAGGCCGTTGAAGAACTGATTGAAGTGCATGGCAGACGCTCCGGTGGGTGATGGAGCGATCATAAGCGGGTGGCTGTTGTTTGGCTGGTAGATTGTGTTGATCAGTCTGATAGCCTAAAGTTGTATACAATCTGTTGATTCAGATCATAAGAATTTCAGCCTGCTTGGGGCACCCTAGTCGCAATACGCGTTTTTTAAACCCTGCCTTGGAGATTCACATGTTTGCCAAAATCGTTGCTGTTTCCCTGCTGACACTGGCGAGCGGCCAGTTGCTTGCTGCAGAGTGCGCGGTCACTGTTGATTCCACCGACCAGATGTCCTTCAACACCAAAGAAATCACCATCGACAAGAGCTGCAAGAAGTTCACCGTGAACCTTGAACACTCCGGCAGCTTGCCGAAAAACGTCATGGGCCATAACTGGGTGCTGAGTTCCGCCGCCGACATGCCGGGCGTTGCCAGCGACGGCATGGCCGCTGGTATCGACAAAAACTACCTCAAAGACGGCGACACTCGCATCATTGCTCACACCAAGATCATTGGTGCTGGTGAGAAAGATTCGGTGACCTTTGATGTGTCGAAACTGGCTGCCGGCACGGATTACGCGTTCTTCTGCTCGTTCCCGGGCCACATCTCGATGATGAAAGGCACTGTGGTAGTCAAGTAACACCGCGTTATCGTTCATCGCAGGCAAGCCAGCTCCCACATTTGACCGCGTTCCCCTGTTGGAACTCGGTCAAGTGTGGGAGCTGGCTTGTCGAATCGTCGCACCGCTGCGATTGCGGTCTACCTCACGGCGCGAAGGGCATGACGCGCTTGTGCTCAGTCTTGCGATACGTGTCGCAGATAATCTTGAACGCTTCCTCACGCACCGGCTCGCCGTGCAGGAACGCATCGATCTCGGCGTAGGTCACGCCGTGTGAGGCTTCGTCCGGTTTGCCCGGCGACAGGTCTTCAAGGTCGGCAGTCGGGATCTTCTCGACCAGCGACTCCGGCGCGCCAAAGTGCCGCGCAATCGCACGCACCTGGTTCTTCACCAATCCGCTCAGCGGCGCCAGGTCGCAGGCACCGTCACCGAACTTGGTGAAGAAACCCATCACCGCTTCCGCCGCATGGTCAGTGCCGATCACCAAACCACCGGCCGCGCCAGCGATGGTGTACTGCGCCACCATGCGCATGCGCGCCTTGGTGTTGCCCAGCACGAAATCACGCGACACCGCCGCCTTGCCTTCAAACGCCGCCACTTCATTGGCCAGGGATTTAACCGCCGGGCCGATGTTCACGGTGTGGCGTTCGTCCGGGTCGATAAAGTCCACCGACGCCTGGGCGTCGTGTTCGTCGAACTGGGTTTCGTAGGGCAGGCGCACCGCGATAAAACGGTAGGCTTCATCACCTGTGCTGGCGCGCAGTTCTTTCATTGCACGCTGGGCAAGCAGGCCGGCGGTCAGCGAGTCGACACCGCCGCTGATGCCCAGCACCAAGCTCTTGAGCCCGGAATTGCGCAGGCAGCCTTGGATAAACCCTACGCGGCGCGCCACTTCGGCCTCAAGGGCGGCCTGGTCGTTGAACGGTGCTTGGACCTTGAGCTGCTGCGCAATCTCACGCTGTACGGCTTGCATGATTCACTCCTTGCTGGAAAGGGCAGGTACTTTAAAAACGTGACGCAAATAGGCGACAAAATTCGGATCGGTGCAGTGGGTCTTGCCCGCCTCATCGGAAATTTTCGCGACGGGCTGGCCATTGCAGGCGGTCATTTTAAGCACGATGCTCATCGGTTCAACACCCGGAATGTCACAGGTCAGGTTGGTGCCGATACCGAAGCTGACATTAATGCGACCGCGCAATGCGCGGAAAATCTCCAGGGCCTTGGGCAGCGTCAGGCTGTCGGAGAACACCAGGGTCTTGCTCATCGGCTCGATACCGAGCTTGTGGTAGTGGGCGATGGCTTTTTCGGCCCATTGAATCGGGTCACCGGAGTCGTGGCGCAGGCCGTCAAAGAGCTTGGCGAAGTACAGGTCGAAATCGCCCAGGAACGCGTCGGTGGTGATGCAGTCGGTCAGCGCGATGCCGAGCAGGCCACGGTATTCGCGTACCCAGCAATCGAGGGCGGCGATCTGGCTGTCGATCAGGCGCGGGCCGAGTTGCTGGTGGGCCATGATCCATTCGTGGGCCATGGTGCCCAGCGGTTTCATGTCGAACTCGCGGGCCAGGTGCACGTTGCTGGTGCCGACAAAACGCCCGGGGAAGTCGTGCTTGAGCACGCTGACCACTTCTTCCTGCACGCGGTACGAGAAGCGCCGGCGGGTGCCGAAGTCGGCCACTTGCAGCTCCGAGAGCTCTTCGCTGCTGGCATTGGCGGACAGCCAGTCGAATTTGCGGTACAGCTGTTCGCGGGCCTGTTCGAGGATGACGGTCTGGTAGCGGTAGCGGTTACGCACTTCGCTGACGATGGCCAGCATCGGCACTTCAAACAGGATCACATGCAGCCACGGCCCACGCAGGCGGATAAACAGCTCGCCGTTCTCGATGCCGGTTTGCACATAGCGCAGGTTGAAGCGAAACAGCCCTAGAAAGCGCAGGAAGTCCGGCTTCATAAAGCTGATGCGTTCCAGGAAGCCCAACTGGTCGGGGCTCAGGCTCAACTCGGCGAGGCGTTCGATCTGGTAGCGGATTTCCGCCAGGTACGGGCGCAGGTCTTCACTGTTGCGGCAACGAAACTCCCATTCAACTTCCACGTTCGGGTAGTTGTGCAGCACCGCCTGCATCATGGTCAACTTGTAGAAGTCGGTGTCGAGCAAGTTCTGCACGATGCGATCGGCAAACACACTCTCGCTCATAACGGGAATCTCCAGACGGGTCGGCGATGGGCGCCGGCCTTTACGCACAATTAAGGAAGGGTGCTAGTGGCGCATAGACCTGTGGGGTTTTGCCAGTGATTTTTTCAGTGCGGCCACTGGCCTCATCGCAGGCAAGCCAGCTCCCACACTTGAAATGCATTCCAAAGGTGGGAGCTGGCTTGCCTGCGATGACGGTGGTGCAGCCCAAAAAGAGCTAAACCTGCTCCATCATCCACTTCACAAACTCACGCACCTTGGGCACCTCCGCCGAATGCTCGGGATACGCCAGGTAATACGCATCCTGGCTGGGCATCGCATGCTGCCAGGGAATCACCAGCTTGCCCTCGGCCAGCTCTTCCTCCACCAGAAAGCGCGGCAACAAGGCCACGCCACAGCCGACCTGCGCCGCCCGAATGCACATATAAAAGGTATCAAAACGCGGCCCGTGGTAGCTGTGCTCGGTCTGGTAGCCCTGGCTGGCAAACCAGTCATGCCAGCCTTGCGGTCGCGAGGCGTTTTGCAGCAGCACCAGGTTGCTCAGTTGCGTGGGGTCGGTGAATGGCTGCGCAGGCAAGCTCTCCGGCGCACACACCGGCACCAACTCTTCGCTGAACAGTTTCAGGCTCTCGGTGCCCGGCCGTGAACGCTGGCCGAAGTAGAAGGCCATGTCGGCCTTGCCTTGCAACAGTTCGTCCGGCTCCTGCTCGTTGCACAGGTCCAGGTGGATCTGCGGGTGACGCAAACGCCAGCCCTTGAGGCGCGGCACCAGCCAGCGCGCGCCGAACGTGTAGGGCGTGGATACGCGCAGCACTTCGGTCTCGCCGCCGTAGGAGCGCAGGTAGTGGGTGGACATCTCCACTTGCGTGAGGATTTTGCGCACTTCCACCAGGTACAAATCCCCTGCCGGGGTCATCTGCAAGCGGCGGCGCACCCGGCGAAACAATAGGTGTTGGAGCAATTCTTCCAGCTGCGCGACCTGCTTGCTCACCGCGCTTTGCGTGAGGTTCAGTTCCTCGGCAGCGCGGGTGAAGCTCAGGTGGCGGGTGGCGGCTTCGAAACAATGCAGGGCGGTGATCGAGGGCAAATGTCTTTTATTCAGCACGGCACGCCTCTTTTTATTCTTTGCATGAGTAAACGGAATGATATCTCGCCTAATCGTCGTTTGTTGGCAAGTCTTGGGCCAGCTACAAATAAGGTCTGGATCGCCGTGTCTGTGGCGGCGCGAATTTTCTGTTTGAGTTTGAAGGAGTGACCCATGGTTGCCGCATTGCTTGACCGTCTCGGGGTAAACCCGGCGCTGTACCAGTCGGGTAAACAGCCCGTGCATTCGCCGATTGATGGCAGCCGTATCGGCAGTGTGCACTGGGAAGGTGCCGCTGAAGTGGAGCAGCAGGTCAGTCGCGCCGAGCATGCATTCGAGGCCTGGCGCAAGGTGCCGGCACCGCGTCGCGGCGAGCTGGTGCGCCAGTTCGGCGATGTATTGCGCGAATATAAAGCCGACCTGGGCGAGTTGGTGTCGTGGGAGGCCGGCAAGATCACCCAGGAAGGTTTGGGTGAAGTGCAGGAGATGATCGACATCTGCGACTTCGCCGTGGGCCTGTCCCGCCAGTTGTACGGCTTGACCATCGCCTCCGAGCGCCCAGGCCACCACATGCGTGAAACCTGGCACCCGCTGGGTGTGGTCGGCGTGATCAGCGCCTTCAACTTCCCGGTCGCCGTGTGGGCGTGGAACACCACGCTGGCGCTGGTGTGCGGCAACGCGGTGATCTGGAAACCCTCGGAAAAGACCCCGCTGACCGCCTTGGCCTGCCAGGCATTGTTCGAGCGCGTACTGAAGAAGTTCGACGGCGCCCCCGACTACCTCAGCCAAGTGATCATTGGCGGCCGTGACGCCGGTGCGGCGCTGGTGGATGACCCGCGCGTTGCGCTGATCAGCGCCACCGGCAGCACGCGCATGGGCCGCGAAGTGGCGCCGAAAGTCGCCGCACGTTTCGCCCGCAGCATCCTTGAGCTGGGCGGCAACAACGCGATGATCCTCGGCCCGAGCGCCGACCTCGACATGGCCGTGCGCGCCATTCTGTTCAGCGCCGTCGGCACTGCCGGCCAGCGTTGCACCACCTTGCGCCGTTTGATTGCCCATGAGTCGGTCAAGGAAGAAATCGTTACCCGTCTCAAAGCCGCCTATTCCAAAGTGCGCATCGGCCACCCGCTGGAAGGCAACCTGATCGGCCCGCTGATCGACAAGCACGGCTTCGAGAATATGCAGGACGCCCTGGAGCAAGCCTTGAGCGAAGGCGGCAAGGTGTTCGGCGGCAAGCGCCAGCTGGAAGACAAGTTCCCGAATGCCTACTACGTGTCGCCGGCCATTGTGGAGATGCCCGAGCAAAGTGACGTGGTGTGTACCGAAACCTTCGCGCCGATTCTGTATGTGGTTGGCTACAGCGACTTCACCGAAGCCTTGCGCCTGAATAACGCCGTGCCGCAAGGCCTGTCCTCGTGCATCTTCACCACCGACGTGCGTGAAGCCGAGCAGTTCATGTCGGCGGTGGGCAGTGACTGCGGCATCGCCAACGTCAACATCGGCCCGAGCGGCGCGGAGATTGGTGGCGCGTTTGGCGGTGAGAAAGAGACCGGTGGTGGGCGTGAGTCGGGTTCGGATGCATGGCGCGGGTATATGCGTCGCCAGACCAATACCGTGAACTACTCGTTGGAGCTGCCCTTGGCCCAAGGCATCACCTTCGACTGATCCCCCAAGTCGAAGTGGGATCAATGTGGGAGCTGGCTTGCCTGCGATAGCGGTGGTGACTGATACAC
>NZ_VBVZ01000398.1 GCF_005863185.1 Pseudomonas edaphica | reverse complement strand
TGTCGAATCGTCGCACCGCCTGCGTTGGGCTGCGAAGCGGCCCCAGTAAAGGCACTGCATTTTTCCTGAAAGAACTCAGCGACTGGGTTTGGGGCTGCTTCGCAGCCCAACGCAGGGCAAGCCTGCTCGCCACAGTGGAGCGCATTCTCCAGTAGGGGCTGGCTTGAACTCATCATGCTTTCAGCCAACCTCGCCAGCCCTTATAGTTGCCCCATTCCCGCTTTATTCGAGACGCCCCATGAGTGAGCCCACGCCGTACATCTTCGACGCCACCACTGCTACGTTCGACCAGGCAGTGATTCAGAACTCATTCGAAAAACCCGTGCTGGTGGATTTCTGGGCCGAGTGGTGCGCGCCGTGCAAGGCATTGATGCCGATGCTGGCGAAAATTGCCGAGAGTTATCAGGGCGAGTTGCTGCTGGCCAAGGTCGATTGCGAGGCCGAGCAGGACATCGTCGCGCGTTTTGGCATTCAAAGCCTGCCCACGGTGGTGCTGTTCAAGGACGGCCAGCCGGTGGATGGATTTGCCGGGGCACAACCGGAGTCGGCCGTGCGAGCGATGCTCGAGCCCCACGTGAAGATGCCGCCACCGAAGGCGGCTGACCCGCTGGAACAGGCCCAGGCGTTGTTTGCCGAAGGCCGTATCAGCGATGCAGAGGCCGTGCTGGTGGCGCTGCTGGGCGAGGACAACACCAATGCTGGCGCGCTGATTCTGTATGCACGCTGCCTGGCCGAACGCGGCGAACTGAGCGAAGCCCAAACCGTGCTCGACGCGGTGAAAAGCGACGACCACAAAGCCGCCCTCGCCGGCGCCAAGGCGCAAATCACCTTCCTGCGCCAGGCCGCCGACCTGCCGGATGCCGCCGACTTGAAAAGCCGCCTGGCGCAAGACCCGCAGGACGATGAAGCAGCCTATCAGCTGGCGATTCAGCAACTGGCGCGGCAGCAATACGACGCCGCGCTGGAAGGCCTGCTCAAGCTGTTTATCCGCAACCGCAGCTACAGCGAAGGCCTGCCGCACAAGACGTTGCTGCAGGTGTTCGAACTGCTGGGCAATGACCACCCGCTGGTCACGATGTACCGTCGCAAGTTGTTCGCCGCGCTGTATTAATCGCCGATCCAGCTGTACAGCGGCGTATCCCCGCCGCTGGCCACTTTCACACTGGCACTGTGGCGCAGCCGTACCAGCAGGCGTTTGCCTGAGGCTGCATCACCGGCCAAGCCTTCAAGCTGATCAAGCAACTCAAGCCCATCGAGTTGCCCGGCCTTGCGCAACAGATCCTGGGCGTTCTGCCACAAATCATCGTTGTGTTTGGCCGGCGCAACAGCCGGCGCGCTCGGCGCCGGTGTTGCCTGCAAGTGCTCGCCCAGGCGCGCCCAATCGCCGTCATCGAGTTCCAGGGTCAAATCCACCGGCAAGTCACCGACGGTTCCACGAATTCGCAACATCGCTCTTACTCCCGCAGTTTTCCGACCCGCATGCTCCCACGCGACTTGCGCAACGCCAAGCGGGCGTTCAAACTGACGCGAATATTGTTATAAGATCACATAACAAAACTTTCATCTTATGGAGCCTTCTCATGCGCCGTCTGCTGCTTGCCTTGCCGTTTGCCCTGCTGCCCCTGGCCATCGCCCACGCCGCCGATGAACACGATCATGAGCATGAACACGGCAGCCTCGGTGCCCATGAGCATGGTGTCGGCCGCCTCAATGCGGTACTCGACGGCCAGGCGCTTGAGCTGGAATTCGACAGCCCGGCCATGAACCTTGTGGGCTTTGAACACAAGGCCACCACGCCTGCCGACAAAGCCAAGGTCGCCGCCGCACGCAAGCAGCTGGAAAACCCACAGGCGCTGTTCAAGCTGCCCAAATCTGCCGGTTGTGTGATCAGCACCCAGGAACTCAACAGCCCGCTGTTTGGCGATAAGCCTGAAGCCGACCATGATGAGGACGATGACGACCACGCCACCGACGGCAAAGGCGCTGCCGCCCACGAACATCATCACGACCACAGCGAAATCCACGCGCACTACCAGTTCACCTGCGCCACGCCGACCGCGCTGAGCAACCTCGACCTGACCCAAGTGTTCAAGAACTTCCCTGCCACCCAGAAGATTCAGGTACAACTGATCGGCCCAAGTGGCCAGCAAGGTGTTGAAGCGACGGCCACGACCGCCACTCTTAAATTCTGATTTGAAGCACGGTCAATGTGGGAGCTGGCTTGCCTGCGATAGCGGTATAACAGACACATCGATATTGAATGTGCCGCCGTCATCGCAGGCAAGCCAGCTCCCACATGGGATCGGTGCCATCATCCAAATCAAACCAGACCACTGATGCCCTATGACCCAAGCACTGATCGAACTGTCTGACCTGGGCTTCAACTGGCCCGGCCACCCGCAGTTGCTGGATATCCCCGCGTTCCGCCTGGAAGCGGGGGAAACCTTGTTTCTCAAAGGCCCGAGCGGCAGTGGCAAAACCACCTTACTCGGGCTGTTGGGCGGCGTGCAGAAACCCAGCCGTGGCAGCATTCGCCTGCTCGGCCAGGAGCTGACCGAACTCTCGGCCGGTGCCCGCGACCGCTTCCGCGTCGATCACACCGGCTATATTTTTCAGCAATTCAACCTGCTGCCGTTTCTCTCAGTGCGCGAGAACGTCGAACTGCCGTGTCACTTTTCCAGGCTGCGTGCGCAGCGGGCAACTCGGCGTCACGGCAGCGTCGACCAGGCCGCCGCGACCTTGCTGGCGCATTTGGGCTTGAAGGACAAAGACCTGCTGGAACGCCGTGCCGACTCGCTGTCCATCGGCCAGCAACAACGCGTTGCCGCCGCCCGCGCGCTGATCGGCCAACCGGAACTGGTAATCGCCGACGAACCCACCTCGGCCCTCGATTACGACGCCCGCGAAGCGTTCATTCAGCTGCTGTTCGCCGAATGCCGCGAAGCAGGCGCCAGTCTGTTATTTGTCAGCCATGACCAGAGCCTCGCGCCGCTGTTCGACCGCCACCTGTCGCTGGCCGAACTCAATCGCGCCGCCACGCCCGCAGAGGTTTGAGATGTATCTGTTCCGTCTAGCCATGGCCAGCCTGGCTAACCGCCGCTTTACCGCGATTCTCACTGCCTTCGCCATCGCCCTTTCGGTGTGCCTGTTACTCGCCGTAGAACGCGTGCGCGTAGAGGCGCGCAACAGTTTCGCCAGCACCATCAGTGGCACTGACCTGATCGTTGGCGCCCGCTCCGGCTCGGTCAACTTGCTGCTGTATTCGGTGTTCCGCATCGGCAACGCCACCAATAACATCCGTTGGGACAGCTTCGAGCACTTCGCCGCCAGCCCGCAGGTGAAATGGGCGATCCCGATTTCCCTCGGCGACTCGCACCGTGGCTATCGTGTGATGGGCACCAACGCGTCCTACTTCGAGCATTACCAATATGGCCGCAAGCAGAACCTCGAACTGGCCAGCGGCCGCGCTTTCGCCACTGACCCATTTGAAGTGGTGCTCGGCGCCGAAGTGGCGGATGCGCTGCACTACAAGCTCGGCGACAAGCTGGTGCTGGCCCACGGTGTAGCAGTGGTTAGCCTGGTCAAACACGACGACAAACCGTTTACCGTGGTCGGCATTCTCAAGCGCACCGGCACGCCGGTGGACCGCACGCTGCACATCAGCCTCGGCGGTATGGAGGCGATCCATATCGACTGGCACAACGGCGTGCCGGCCCAGGGCAAAGGCCGTATCAGTGCCGACCAGGCACGCAATATGGACCTCACGCCGCAAGCGATCACTGCGTTTATGCTCGGCCTGAACAACAAGATTTCCACCTTCGCGCTGCAACGCGAGATCAATGAGTTCCGAGGCGAGCCGATGCTGGCGATCCTGCCCGGCGTGGCGCTGCAAGAGCTGTGGAGCATGATGGGCACCGCCGAAAAAGCGCTGTTCGTGATCTCGCTGTTCGTGGTTCTGACGGGCTTGATCGGCATGCTTACGGCAATCCTCACCAGCCTCAATGAACGCCGCCGCGAGATGGCGATTTTGCGCTCGGTGGGCGCACGGCCGTGGCACATTGCGACACTGCTGATCTTCGAAGCCTTCGCGCTGGCTTTGTCGGGCGTCGTGGCGGGCGTGGGTCTGCTGTACGTGTGCATCGCCGCGTCGCGCGGGTATTTGCAGGCCAACTACGGCCTGGACCTGCCGATGTCGTGGCCGAGCGAATATGAATGGACCTTGCTCGCCGGTATCCTGGCCGCTGCGCTGTTGATGGGCAGCGTGCCCGCGTGGCGCGCCTATCGGCAATCGTTGGCCGATGGCCTGTCCATACGTTTATGAGGAAGCTGTCGATGCATCGTGCCCTGTTTGCGCTGTTGCTGCTGGTGGTGGTGCCCGCCTGGGCCGACGAGCAGCCCAAGGACCTGTCGTGGCAGGAAATGATCCCGCCGGACGCGCCGCCGGAAGTCCCCAACATGAAACCGCTGCACGACCTGTCGAACATGGCCGATGCGCTTTCGGTCGAGGCCGCGCCTGCGGCCAAACAGGAACTGCCCAACGCGCCGGTGGTGCAGAGCCTTAACGGCAAGCACATCCGTTTGCCGGGCTATATCGTGCCGCTGGAAGTCAGCGAAGAAGGCCGCACCACCGAGTTTTTGCTGGTGCCGTATTTCGGCGCGTGCATCCACGTACCGCCGCCGCCGTCGAACCAGATCGTGCATGTAAAAAGCGAAGTCGGCGTGAAGCTTGATGAGCTGTATCAGCCGTATTGGATCGAAGGTGCGATGCAGGTCAAGCCGTCTTCCAGTGAGCTGGCCGACGCCGGTTACCAGATGGATGCCGAGAAGATTTACGTCTACGAACTGCAGGAGTAACGCTGATCGAGCTTTCATTGAGCTGAGTCAAAAGATCGGACGGAACGATCTTTACCATTGGACGTACAACTTTTAAACGTCCTTTTGGAGCTCCCATGAACAAGTCTCTGCTCGGCGCGTCCCTCTTCGCGCTCGCCCTCGCCGCCCCTGTCGCACACGCTCACGAAGCCGGCGATATTCTGATTCGCGCCGGTGCAATCACCGTGAACCCGAAAGCAGACAGCGGCCATGTGAAGGTTGACCAGGGGCCATTGGCCGGCACCAACCTGGGCGGCAAGGCGACCATGAGCAGCGACACCCAACTGGGCCTCAACTTCGCCTACATGATCACCAACCACATCGGTATCGAACTGCTGGCCGCCACGCCGTTCGAGCATGACGTGAAGATCAAGAACACCGCCCTGGGCGCCGCCAACGGCAAGCTCGGTACGCTCAAGCACCTGCCGCCGACCTTGAGCGTCGTGTACTACCCGCTGGACAACAAGTCCGCGTTCCAGCCGTATGTAGGCGCCGGTATCAACTACACCTGGATCTACGACGAGCACGTTGGCAGCCGCGCCGAACAAGCTGGCTTCAGCAACTTCAAGGCTGAAAACTCCTGGGGCTGGGCCGCGCAGATCGGCGCCGACTACATGATCAACGACAAGTGGATGATCAACGCCCAGGCGCGCTACATCGACATCAGCACCAAGGCGACTGTGGATAACAATGCGCTGGGCCAAGGCACACGCGCCAAGGTCAATGTGGATGTTGACCCGATGGTTTACATGGTGGGTATTGGTTACAAGTTCTAAACAACACGGCATATGCCAATGTGGGAGCTGGGCTTGTGTGGGAGTCGGGCTTGCCCGCGATACAGGCACCTCGGTGTATCAGTGATACCGCGGTGATGCTATCGCAGGCAAGCCAGCTCCCACAC
>NZ_VBVZ01000397.1 GCF_005863185.1 Pseudomonas edaphica | reverse complement strand
GGATGTGTACGGCGCGTATATCTTCCTGGCGGCGGGCTTGTTGCTATTGGGCGGGGCATTGATGCTGGCCGGCCAGCGCGCGGGCAAGGGGGAGTTGGTCGCGACGCTTTGAACCGCGATAAAAAAACGGCCCGAAGGCCGTTTTTTTGTTACCTCAATGGCTCAGCCACCGAGATAGGCTTCACGCACCTTCGGATCCGTGAGCAATTGCTCCCCGGTGCCCTGCATCACCACCCGGCCGTTTTCCAGCACGTAGGCGCGGTCGGCGATTTTCAGCGCCTGGTTGGCGTTCTGCTCCACCAGGAATACCGTTACACCGTCCTTGCGCAGTTGTTCGATGATATCGAAGATCTGCTGGATGATGATCGGTGCCAGGCCCAGTGAAGGCTCGTCGAGCAGCAACAGCTTGGGCTTGCTCATCAGCGCCCGGCCGATGGCGAGCATTTGCTGCTCGCCGCCGGACATGGTGCCGCCGCGCTGGCTGAAGCGTTCCTTGAGCCGTGGGAACAGGTGCAGCACCTTGTCCATCTGCTCCTGATAATCGCCCTTATCGGTGAAGAACCCGCCCATGGCCAGGTTCTCTTCCACCGTCAGGCGCGAGAACACACGACGGCCTTCGGGCACCACGGCAATGCTCTTGCGCATGATCTCGGAGGAAGCCTGGCCCACCAGTTCTTCACCCATGTAGCGGATGCTGCCGCTGTGGGCCTGGGGTGAACCGCACAGGGTCATCAGCAAGGTCGACTTGCCGGCACCGTTGGCGCCGATCAGCGTGACGATTTCACCTTGGCGCACTTCCACGTTGACGCTGTGCAGCGCCTGGATCTTGCCGTAGAAAGTGGAAACGTTTTCGAATTGCAGCATTTTACGCTTCCCCCAAATAGGCTTTGATCACTTCCGGGTTGTCGCGGATCTGCTCCGGCGTACCGTTGGCCAATGGCGTGCCCTGGTTGATCACCACGATGTGGTCGGAAATGCTCATGACCAGTTTCATATCGTGTTCGATCAACAGCACCGTGGCGTTGTTTTCCTCACGCAGCACCGTGATCAGCGCCTTGAGGTCTTCGGTTTCCTTGGGGTTCAGGCCGGCGGCCGGTTCGTCGAGCATCAGGATCCGCGGGCGGGTCATCATGCAGCGAGCGATTTCCAGTCGGCGTTGTTGGCCGTAAGCCAGGGTGCCGGCCGGGCGGTTGGCGAACTCGGTGAGGTTGACCTTGTCCAGCCAGTACGCCGCGTATTCCATGGCCTCGCGCTCGCTCTTGCGGAACGCCGGGGTCTTGAACAGGCCAGCAAAGAAGTTGGTGTTCAAGTGCCGGTGCTGGGCGATCAGCAGGTTTTCGACCGCCGTCATGTCCTTGAACAAGCGCACGTTCTGGAAGGTACGCACCACGCCCTTGCGGGCGATCTCGTGACCGGCCAGGCCCTGGATGGGTTGGCCATCCAGCAGGATGCTGCCACCGCTCGGCTTGTAGAAGCCGGTAAGGCAGTTGAACACCGTGGTCTTGCCGGCGCCGTTCGGGCCGATCAGCGCCACAACCTGTTTCTCTTTGACGGTCAGGGCCACGCCGTTGACCGCGAGCAAGCCGCCAAAACGCATGCTCAAGTTTTCGACTTTCAGGATCTCGCGGCTCATTTGCGCAGCTCCATGTGTGGGCGTTGCATCGGCAGCAGACCTTGAGGGCGCCAGATCATCATCAGCACCATCATGGCGCCGAACATCAACATGCGGTATTCGCTGAACTCACGCATCATTTCCGGCAGCAGGATCATCACGATCGCCGCCAGGATCACGCCCAGCTGCGAGCCCATGCCACCCAGTACCACGATGGCCAGAATGATCGCCGACTCGATAAAGGTGAACGACTCCGGGGTCACCAGGCCTTGGCGCGCGGCGAAGAAGCTGCCGGCGAAACCGGCGAAGGTTGCCCCCAGGGTGAATGCCGAGAGTTTGATGACGGTCGGGTTCATGCCTAATGCACGGCAGGCGATTTCATCTTCGCGCAACGCTTCCCACGCGCGGCCGATCGGCATGCGCAGCAGGCGGTTGATCACGAACAGTGCCGCCAATGCCAGCAACAACGCCACCAGGTACAGGAACACCACTTTGCTGACCGGGTTGTAGTCGATCCCGAAGTATTCGTGGAAGGTCTGCATGCCTTCGGCTGCGGTGCGGTCGAACGTCAGCCCGAAGAACGTTGGCTTGGGAATGCTGCTGATGCCGTTGGGGCCACCGGTGATATCGGTAAGGTTCCGCAGGAACAGCCGGATGATTTCACCGAAGCCCAGGGTCACGATCGCCAGGTAGTCACCGCGCAGGCGCAGCACCGGGAAGCCCAGCAGGAAGCCGAATGTAGCGGCGGCCATGCCGGCCAGTGGCAGGCAGATCCAGAAGCCCCAGCCCAGGTAGTGCGAGAGCAGCGCGTAGGTGTAGGCACCCACGGCATAGAAACCCACATAACCGAGGTCGAGCAGGCCGGCCAGGCCGACTACGATGTTCAGGCCCAGGCCCAGCAACACGTAGATCAGGATCAGGGTGGCGATGTCGACGGCACCGCGGGAGCCGAAGAACGGCCAGATCAACGCGGCCACGATCAGCCCGATGATGATGTAGCGCTGGGTACGCGGCAGGGTCAGGAATTGGCTGACCTTGGGCGACACCAACGGGCCACGGTTGCCCCTGAGCAACGCACCGACCTGCTGGGTGAACAGCACACGCAGGAACATCAGCACCGAGCACAGGGCGATGATGGTCAGGGTCACGGGACCGGTGCCATGCACTTCCAGGTTGATGCCGACAATGCTCAGCTTGAGGCCGAGTACCGGAAAGGCCACGGCCCAGACCAGCAAGGCGCTGAAAAACGCCGATTTAAGATATCTGCTCATACTTTCTCAACCTCCGGACGGCCCAGGATGCCGGTCGGACGGAACAACAGCACCAGAACCAACAGGCCGAACGCCACGACGTCCTTGTACTGGTCGCCGAACACGTCGGCGCCAAAGGCTTCAGCCACACCCAGCACCAGCCCGCCGAGCATCGCGCCCGGAATACTGCCGATACCGCCCAAGACCGCTGCGGTAAAAGCCTTGAGGCCTACCAGGAAACCGGCGTTGGGGTTGATCACGCCGTACTGCATGCTCAGCAGCACCGCCGCAATGGCTGCGAGTGCGGCACCGATCACGAAGGTCAGGGCGATGATGTTGTTGGTGTTGATGCCCAACAGGTTGGCCATCTTGATGTCTTCGGCGCAGGCCCGGCAGGCGCGCCCCAGACGGGAGCGGGAAATGAACAGGGTCAGGCCGAGCATTGCCACCAGGGTGACGACGAAAACCAGCACCTGCATGTACGAAATCAGCACTTCTTGTGCGCCACCTGGGCCGAAGGAGAAGCTCCCCGGAATCAGGTTGGGAATGGACTTATCCTTGGAGTCCTGGGACAGCAATACAGTGTTCTGCAGGAAAATCGACATGCCGATGGCGGAAATCAGCGGGATCAAACGGTTGCTGCCACGCAAGGGGCGGTAGGCGACGCGCTCGATACTGTAGCCATAAGCACTGGTCACGACGATCGATGCCAGGAACGCAGCGGTCATCAACAGCGGCAGGGAATGGATACCCAGCATGGCCAGCCCGGCAAGGGCGATGAAGGCCACGTAGGAACCAATCATGTACACCTCGCCATGGGCGAAGTTGATCATTCCAATGATGCCGTAAACCATTGTGTAGCCAATGGCTATCAAGGCATAGGTGCTGCCAACGGTCATGCCGTTAACCAGCGTTTGGAAAAAATGATAGATCTCAGGCATTACAGCGCTCCTAAAAACCCGATACGCATTTCACTGGTGGAGTCATTTCCGGCTCGGTGCCCTGCTCTGTGATCAGGTTGCACGAAGCGTTTGCCAGCGAACCGCTGGTGACGGTTTTAAGATTTTCAGGTGAGCCAGCGCCCGGATCGCGGGTGACATGGCCCATAAACCTCGTAAAACAAAGCCCACTGCTCTCACAGTGGGCTTGTTGGACCAGTAACGCCTGGCTTACTGAGGGGAAACTTCGGTTTTTGGTTTACCGAAGTGCCATTCGTAGACCACGAATTTGAAGTCCTTCAGGTCGCCCTTGGCGTCGAAGCTCAGGTCGCCAGTTGGGGTCTTGAAGGTGCCGGCGTGGATAGCAGCAGCCACTTTGGCGGTGTCTTCGCTTTTCGCGGCGGCGATACCGCCGGCGATCACTTCAACGGCCGAGTAGGCCGGGAACACGAACGGACCGGTTGGGTCCTGCTTGTTCTTGGTGAACTCTTCAACGATGGCCTTGTTGGCCGGGTCGGTGTCGAAGGATTTCGGCAGGGTAACCAGCAGGCCTTCGGAAGCGCCCTGGGCGATTTGCGAGATGGAGTCGTTACCCACACCTTCTGGGCCCATGAACTTGGCGTTCACGCCTTTTTCCTTGGCCTGGCGCAGGATCAAGCCCAGCTCTGGGTGGTAGCCGCCGTAGTAGACGAAGTCGACGTTGGCTTGCTTGAGCTTCTGGATCAGCGAGCCGAAGTCTTTGTCGCCAGCGTTGATGCCTTCGAACAGGGCGACTTTCACGCCTTTCTTCTCGAGGGTCTGCTTGACGGCGGTGGCGATGCCTTCACCGTACTGCTGTTTGTCGTGGATAACAGCAACGACTTTCGGCTTCACGTGGTCGGCAATGTAGTTACCGGCCGCTGGGCCTTGGGCGCTGTCCAGGCCGATGGTACGGAACACCAGCTTGTAGCCACGGGAAGTGATTTCCGGGCTGGTAGCCGCCGGGGTGATCATGATCACGCCTTCGTCTTCATAGATGTCGGACGCTGGCTGAGTGGAGCTGGAGCAGAGGTGACCGACCACGAACTTGACGCCGTCGTTGACCACTTTGTTCGCTACGGCAACGGCTTGTTTTGGATCGCACGCATCGTCGTATTCTTTCGCTTCAAGCATTTTGCCGTCGACACCGCCCTTGGCGTTGATGTCAGCGATTGCCTGCTTGGCACCCATGAATTGCATGTCGCCGTATTGCGTCACTGGACCTGTCTTAGGCCCGGCGATACCGATCTTGATGGTGTCGGCTGCGAACGAATGGCCGGCAACCCCAGCCAGGACCATAGCGGCAAACAGTTTGGAAATCTGCTTAGTAGCCTTATTCATAGTGCTCCACTCTTACTGTTGTATTTTTTATAGTTCTAGCGGCCTTGTGAGCTGCAGAACCGGATCAGATATCGCGGATATCCCCCCGGCATTGCCCTGGCAACTGTACCGGTACAGTGTAGAGCGCCGGTTGATCGCTTGAAAAGCTGGCTGCTGGGGGCAAACCTTGGGTGTGTCGCTTTAATGAAAGAAAAAGACAGAATTGCGGCGGGCTTATGCCAGAGTTTCGGGCAATCCTTGGCTTTCCTGACACTTTCGTTCGGTGCCTCATTTGCAACTGGGTTTTTCTGCCTGACGCCTGACGCTATGATTGCGCCGATTTTTTCTTCAGGTGAATTCCCATGACGCAAGAACCTAGCACCCTCTATGCCAAGCTGCTCGGTGAAACCGCCGAAATTTCCTGGAAGGAGCTTGAACCGTTCTTTGCCAAGGGTGCCCTATTGTGGGTCGACGCTGGCCTGGATTTGATCGAAGCGGCCGAAGGAATGGCCGAGGATAACCGCGACAAAGTCGCTGGTTGGCTGGCCGCAGGGAGCCTTGGCGAAGTGTCTGCGACGCGGGCGTTGGACTTGGTTGAGCGTGATCCGAGCCTGTGGGCGGTCGTGGTTTCGCCGTGGATTCTGATCCAGGAAAGGGCGGCGCAAGAAAGGCTCGCACTATAAAGG
>NZ_VBVZ01000396.1 GCF_005863185.1 Pseudomonas edaphica | reverse complement strand
GCGTACTGCATGGGCCGCCGAATTCCGCAAGCGGGATCGCGTTGAACGACGTGCCATGGGCTTTTATCGATGTGCCTCTCTCCGCTGTTCTGGATACGCTCATCTTGCCCTACACGATCTACCAGCAAAATGTCGATGGCAGCATTGAGCTTCGCTAGTCCCTCGCAGCTAACAGCTTCCTGGCTCTTTTACGCTATAATCCCGCCCTTTAGCTGTTTCTCGCTCAGGCGGGAGGCACACTTTTTTCAGGCGCAACCCGCCTGCATGCAGACTAAAAGAGGCTAGACCCCAGTGGCATTGACGATTCTTGGCCTGTCCGGCGCCCTTAGCCATGATCCTTCCGCAGCGCTGTATATCGACGGCAAGCTGATCGCGGCCGCCGAAGAAGAGCGCTTCGTACGCGACAAACATGCAAAGAACCGCATGCCCTACGAATCGGCGAAGTTCTGCCTGGAACAAGCCGGCATCAAGCCTTCCGACGTTGACGTGGTGGCGATCCCGTTCGCCCCGATCAGCCTGTTCGGCGAGGCGCGCTGGCACTACGCCAAGCGTTACTGGTACGCCCCGGACCGCGCCCTTGACGCGATCCTGATGGGCAACCGTCGCTACAAGCGCTATCGCAACAAGATCGTCTGGTGCCTGGAGCAGCTGGGCTTCGATCCGAAGAAAATCAAGATCGAGCCGGTTGAACACCACCTGGCCCACGCTTCCAGCGCCTACCACTGCTCGGGTTTCCAGGAAAAAACCGCGATCCTGGGCATCGACGGCAAAGGTGAGTACGCCACCACGTTCTTTGGCTACGGCGAAAACGGCAAGATCCACAAGATCAAGGAATTCTACGACCCGGACTCCCTGGGCGGCCTGTATGGCGCGATCACCGAGTTCCTCGGTTTCGAGATGCTTGACGGCGAGTTCAAGGTCATGGGCATGGCGCCGTATGGCGACGCCAGCAAATACGATTTCTCGCGCCTGGCCTCATTTGAAAACGGCGAGTTGGTGATCAACACTGACTACGCCAACGTCATCGGCCTGCGTCGTTATAAAGAGAAGGGCAAGGGTTTCTACTTCTCGCCAAAACTGATCGAGTGGCTGGGTCCAAAGCGCGAAGGCGACATCGCCGACGAGCCGTACATCCACTACGCAGCCAGCATGCAGGCGCTGTTCGAGAAGCTGGCCTTGCAGATGATCGACCACTACCTGGGCGACATCCTCAAGGACACCGGCAAGCTGGCGTTCGCCGGTGGTTGCGCGCTGAACGTCAAGTTGAACCAGAAGATCATTGCCCGCGATGACGTTAAAGAGCTGTTCGTGCAGCCGGCGTCCGGCGATGCCGGCACCGCGGTTGGCGCGGCGGCCTATGTGTCCCACGCCCGTGGCGTGCCGGTGGAGAAGATGGAACACGTCTATCTCGGCCCGTCCTACAGCAATGAAGACGTGATTGCCGCGTGCGCCAAACACGAAAGCAAGCCGGTGTGGCGCAAGATCGAAAACATGCCCAAGCGCATCGCCAAGATCATGGTCGACGGCAACCCGGTGGCCTGGTTCCAGGGCCGCATGGAGTTCGGCCCGCGTGCGTTGGGCGGTCGTTCGATCATCGGTTGCCCAAGCGCGACCGGCGTGGCCGACCGCATCAACCACCAGATCAAGTTCCGCGAGCGCTGGAGGCCTTTCTGCCCGTCGATGCTCGACACCGTGGCCCCACAGATGATCAAGGTCGATCACCCGGCGCCGTTCATGACCTTCACCTTTGAAGTGTCCGAAGAGTGGAAAACCCGCGTACCGGAAGTGGTCCATGAAGATGGCACCTCCCGCGCCCAGGTGCTCAAGCGCGAATACAACCCGCGTTACTACGACATGATGAAAGAGCTGGAAGTATTGACCGGCAACGGCGTGTCGCTGAACACCTCGCTCAACCGCCGTGGCGAAGCGATGATCTGCTCGCCAACCGACGCGCTGAACATGTTCTTCGGCTCCGACCTGCAGTACCTGATCATGGAAGACATCCTGGTCGTCAAAGACGGCGTGGACCCTTATGACTCGGTCGGCTGAGCGCCACGTCCTGCAGTTCTGCCACGGCTATGACGGGCCGTTTCTGGACTGCGCGCGGCAGTACGCCAGCCTCTTCGCAGGCACAGGCTACAAGGTGACCACGGTGTTTCTCACCGGGGTCGCCGACCCCGATGTGGCCGCCGGTTGCGCCTCTGATGAAGTGCTGTTCATGGAGTTCAGCTCCAAGGCCATTCGTGGCCTCAAGCTGGGCGCCATCCGTGAATTGCGCAAAATCGCCGCGTCGCGCAACTTCAGTTTCTGTATTGCCCACCGCTTCAAGCCGATCTACATCGCCTTGCTCGGTACGCGCCTGCCAGTGATCGGCGTACATCACGCTTTTGGTGATTATCAGCGCAGCAGCCGCAAGCTGTTTGCCTCGATTTTCAGCAAGCGCCTGAGCCTGCTCGGTGTATCTGACGCGGTGCGTGATGATATGCGCCGCTGCCTGCCGGCCTGGCCGGCGGCACGTATCCAGACCTTGTATAACCGCATCGATGTCCAGGCCATGCAAGCGTTGCAGGTGTCGGCCGATGAGGCGCGCGATGCCTTGGGGCTGTCGCCGGATGAGTGGGTGGTCGGCAACGTCGGCCGCCTGCACCCGGACAAGGACCAAGCCACCTTGCTCAAAGGCTTTGCCTTGGCCTTGCCGCATTTGCCGGCGCAGAGCCGGTTGGCGATCCTCGGCACCGGCCGCCTGGAGCAAGACCTTAAGTCTCTGGCGCGCGAACTGGGCATTGCCGAGCAGGTGCTGTTCCTCGGCCAGGTGCCGGATGCGCGCCGGTATTTCCGTGCATTCGACGTCTTTGCCCTGAGCTCCGACCATGAGCCGTTCGGCATGGTGCTGCTGGAGGCCATGGCCGCTGGCGTGCCGCTGCTCGCCACGTCTTGCGGCGGCGCCAAGGAAGTGGTTGAAGGCGTGGGCATCCTGTTTCCGTTCGGCGATGCCGAGCACTTGGGGCAGGGCCTTCGGCACTTGGCCGCGATGGGTCGTCAGCAGCACCAGCAGTGCGCCGAGATGATGCTTGAGCGCCTGCACCAACGGTTTTCGGATCAGGCCGTGCGCGATACCTTCTGGCAGTTGCCTGCTGTCACCGAACTGACCGCGAGGGCTTGATGCTCAATCGATTCCAAGGCTTTCGCGAGCGCGGTTGGTCGGTCGTTGACGCGCCGACCTACAGCGACGCCTGGCAGCGTTTTGGCGGCAGTGTCGCCACCCATCCGCAGGTGGTCGAGCGTCTGGCCGGGCTGGCCGAAATTCCGGTGCGCTATTTGGCCTGGGAGCAAAGCGGCGAGCTTAAAGCGTGTATTGCGACCTGGGGGCGCGACCTGGCGTTGTCCAAAGACGTGCTCAAGCGCAATGGCAAAAAAGGCTTGTTCGACCTCGGCAACGCCGAGTTGATCCTGCCCGCCGCTGCCGATGCCCAGGCGCCGCTGCGCCATCGCGCGCGTTACCTGTCGGCCCTGAATGAAGGCCGCTTTGCCGGCATCAAACTCCAGGCCGAACAGTTGGCCATGGCGCGCACGCCTGAAGAACTGTCAAAAAAGTTTCGCTATAACCAGCGCCGTGAATTGCGCCTGCTGGAAGAGGCGGGCGGTGTGGTGCGGCCGGTGCAGGACTTCTCCAGCGCCGAGCTGGCGGCGATCTACTGCGACCTGTTCCAGCGCCGCTGGGGCTTCGCGGCCACCGGTGCCGCGCATATGGCGCAGGTGATCGAGCTGTTGCGTGAGTGGCTGATCGGTTCGGTGATTTTCCTCAACGATGCGCCGATTGCTGTGCAATTGGTGTATCGCGTTGAAGCGCCGCAGTGGGTCAGCGTCGAATACATCAATGGCGGCGTAGACCCCGAAACCCGCGCGTTCAGCCCCGGCAGCGTGCTGAGCTTCCTCAATACGCAAAGTGCCTGGGAACAGGCGCGGGAAGTCGGCAAGCCGTTGCGCTTTTCGTTCGGCCGTGCGGACCGCGAGTACAAGGACCGTTGGTGCAACCCCGTGCCGGTGTTCACCGTATGAGTACTTCGACCAGCCGCAAGCAGGCGTTGCTCAAGCGCCATCGCCGCAATAAGCGCATCGGGCTGCTGGTCAGCCTGCTGGTGCTGATTGCGGTGGGTGTGCTGGTGGCCTGGTGGTTGCCGCTGCTGTTGGCGGTGCTGGCCTGGGTGGCCCATGAAGCCTGGTTTGCCGACCATCTGTTTTACTCGCCCAAGGACGACTATCAGTATCAATTTGCCGCCGATACCGAACAGCCCAAGGTGACGTTGGACAAGGGCCGGCTGGTGCTGGGCCAGACGCTGGAGCTGGCGGGCGATGAGACCTTGATCCTCGCACTGCGGCTCAAGAGCAACCTGCTGGGGCGGTTTATCGATCCCTATGTTGCGTTGCCGGGCGGCGACCGCCAAGTGTTCGAACGCGGCGTCAACGGCCTGCGCTACCTCAATCTCACGGGTCAGGCGCAAGCCTTGCTGGCTGGGCAGTTGCTGTTGCGTGGCCGGTTTTGCCGGGTACAGGGTGAGCCTGTGCTGTCGGTGTTCCGCCAGCCGGATGTGCGTCAGCAGCGGGTGATGGTGATTGCGCCGCATGCCGACGATGCCGAACTGGCCGCCTTTGGCCTGTACAGCCAGGCAGCACAGCCCTGGATCGTGACACTGACCGCCGGGGAGATCGAAGCCGAGCATTATCAGCACATGGGCCTGGGCAAGCTTGAAGCGGCGCGCCTCAAGGGCCGGCTGCGGGCCTGGGACAGTATCGCCGTGCCGCGCTGGGCGGGCGTGGCACAAGAGCACTGCGTTCAGCTCGGGTATTTTTGCCTGCAGTTGGCGGCGATGAAGGCCGAGCCTGCGCGTGCCATAGCGTCGCGGGAAGCCGAGTTGAGCGATATTCGCCTGTTTCGCCAGTTCAACCCGTTCCCACTGCCCGCCGACGCCGATGGCCAGCCGACCTGGAACAACCTGCTGGCGGACCTGCGTGCCGTGCTGTTGATGGCACGTCCTGAGGTCATTGTGCTGCCGCATCCGGTGATCGATCCGCACCCTGACCATATCTGCGCTCAGCAAGCTGTATTGGAAGCCTTGCAGGGCCTGGAATGGCAGCCGACGACCTTGCTCGGTTACGCCAACCATCTGCATGACAACGACCGCTGGCCAATGGGGGATTCGGGCAATAGTGTCGCTTTGCCGCCATGCTTCGACTCCACTTACATTTTGCAACCATATTGCATGCCAGTATCGGAGGAGCGGCAGTGTGAAAAGGCCATGTCGCTGGGCATGATGCATGACTTGCAACCGCAGATGCCGTTCAAGCGGCGGGTGCGGCGAGTCATACAGCGTCTGCTGGCGGGGAGGGCCGTCTCACCGTGGGGTGAGAACGAGTTTTTCCGCAAGGCCATTCGGCGTCATGAACTCTTTTGGTTCATCAAGCACAAGTAACGTTAAGCAACGTGGTGGCGCGCAGCGCACCTCAGTACCAAATGACAGTGAGTCCCCCTTGAGCAATTCGTGCCCCCGCATCCTTTTCATTATTCCTTACTTTGGCCGCTGGCCATTCTGGATGCCGTTTTTTCTCGAAAGCTGCCGCCAAAACGCGGACATCGACTGGTTGCTGTTCAGCGACTGCCCGATGCCGGCCAATGTGCCGGACAATGTCCGCATCGAAAGCATCACCTTTGCCGATTACTGCGCGCTGGTTTCCCAGCGGCTGTACATCAATTTTGCACCCTTGGCGCCGTATAAGCTGTGCGACATCAAGCCGGCGTTGGGGCATATCCACGCTGATCGCCTCACCGGTTACGATTTCT
>NZ_VBVZ01000395.1 GCF_005863185.1 Pseudomonas edaphica | reverse complement strand
CGGCATCAACATGTCGGCCCTGGGTCGCGACAAGCAGAGCCTGAGCCTGGCCCAGGAAACCGTGGCCATCGAAGTTCCGGGCCTGAGCCTGTACTACGGTGAAAAGCAGGCGCTGTTCGACGTCAGCATGAACATCCCCAAGCAGCGCGTGACCGCCTTTATCGGCCCGTCCGGCTGCGGCAAGTCCACGCTGCTGCGCACCTTCAACCGCATGAACGACCTGGTTGACGGTTGCCGCGTAGAAGGCGCGATCAACCTGTACGGCACTAACATCTACCGCAAGGGCGAAGACGTGGCCGAGCTGCGCCGCCGCGTGGGCATGGTGTTCCAGAAGCCGAACCCGTTCCCCAAGACCATCTACGAAAACGTGGTTTACGGCCTGCGCATCCAGGGCATCAACAAAAAACGCATCCTCGACGAAGCCGTTGAGTGGGCCTTGAAAGGCGCGGCGCTGTGGGACGAGGTTAAAGACCGCCTGCACGACTCGGCACTCGGCCTGTCCGGCGGCCAGCAGCAGCGTCTGGTGATCGCCCGCACCATCGCCGTGGAGCCGGAAGTGTTGCTGCTCGACGAACCCTGCTCGGCACTCGACCCGATCTCGACGCTGAAAGTCGAAGAGCTGATCTACGAACTCAAGTCCAAGTTCACCATCGTCATCGTGACCCACAACATGCAACAGGCGGCGCGGGTTTCCGACTACACCGCGTTCATGTACATGGGCAAGCTGGTGGAGTTCGGCGACACCGACACCTTGTTCACCAACCCGGCGAAGAAGCAGACCGAAGACTACATCACCGGTCGTTACGGCTAGCCCCAGCTGCAAGCCGCAAGTTTCAGGCGGCAAGTGGAAGCAGTTTGATCAACGACACACATCAGCTTGCAGCTTGTAGCTTGCGGCTTACAGCTTTTGCGGAGCAAACCCATGATTAGCAAAGAAGGCCTTACCCACCACATCTCCGCGCAGTTCAACGCCGAGCTTGAGGAGGTGCGCAGCCACCTCCTGGCGATGGGCGGGCTGGTGGAGAAGCAAGTCAACGATGCCGTTACTGCGTTGATCGAGGCCGACTCTGGCCTGGCCCAGCAAGTGCGCGAGATTGATGACCAGATCAATCAGATGGAACGCAATATCGATGAAGAATGCCTGCGCATTCTGGCCCGTCGCCAGCCGGCGGCCTCCGACCTGCGTTTGATCATCAGCATCTCCAAGTCGGTAATCGATTTGGAGCGCATCGGCGACGAAGCCACCAAAATCGCCCGCCGCGCTATCCAGCTGTGCGAAGAAGGCGAGGCGCCACGCGGTTACGTGGAAGTGCGCCACATCGGTGACCAAGTGCGCAATATGGTGCGCGATGCGCTGGACGCTTTCGCCCGCTTCGACGCCGAATTGGCGTTGTCGGTGGCGCAATACGACAAGACCATCGACCGCGAATACAAGACCGCACTGCGCGAGCTGGCCACCTACATGATGGAAGACCCGCGCTCTATCTCGCGGGTCTTGAACATCATCTGGGTATTGCGTTCCCTGGAACGGATCGGCGACCACGCGCGCAATATCTCGGAATTGGTGATTTACCTGGTGCGCGGCACCGACGTGCGGCACATGGGCCTCAAGCGCATGAAAGCCGAAGTTGAAGGCACGGCCGATCAAATCCCTAATGTTCCGGGCGAAACTGACGATAAGTAAGGTTGCCCGAGACATTAACGCCCGGCCTTTGGTCGGGCGTTTTCGTTTGTGGCATCTGAATTTATTTGCGCAGCAGGAGCAATAAGTCCTTCTGTGACCAGCGAGTTTTGGCAAAATGCCATCAGTCAGGCGTTTTGCATGCCGAAGTTTTAATAGGATGAAGGGTCGATGAGTAAAGTCAGTGTATTGGTGGTGGACGACGCCTCGTTTATCCGCGATTTGGTGAAGAAGTGCCTGCGCAACTACTTCCCAGGCATCAAGATTGAAGACGCGGTAAACGGCAAAAAGGCGCAATCCATCCTGATGCGTGAGACCTTCGACCTGGTGCTGTGCGACTGGGAAATGCCTGAGATGTCTGGCCTTGAGCTGTTGACCTGGTGCCGTGAACAGGCCCATCTCAAAGTCATGCCGTTCGTGATGGTGACCAGCCGTGGCGACAAGGAAAACGTAGTGCAGGCGATCCAGGCCGGGGTTTCCGGTTACGTCAGTAAGCCGTTCACCAACGAGCAACTGCTGAACAAGGTCAAGCAGGCTTTGCACAAGATCGGCCGTCTCGACGCCCTTATCGCCAGCGCGCCGACCAAGATGAACTCGGCCTTCGGCAACGACTCTCTCAATGCCTTGACCGGCGGCAAGCCCGAGGCGGCCAAACCGGCGCCGATAGCTGCGCCGATAGCTGCGCCGATAGCTGCGCCGAGCAAAGGCCTGCTCAACAGCCAACCGGTGCAAGCGCCTGCTGCCTCGCCTGCCGGCGGTCGCGGCCAGGGCCAACTGCGGTTGTCCAGCGGCAACCAGCAATGTGTGATCAAGGCGCTGAGCATCAAGGAAGCGCTGCTGGTGGTCCGTCGCGGTGAAGTGCTGCCCCAGGTGCTGGAAAGCGCCGTGCTCGACCTTGAGCAAGGCGAGAACGCCGAAGTCGCGCGCCTCAACGGCTACCTGCACGCCATCGTCGCCTATGAGCCACGGCCTGACAGCGACTGGCTGCAACTGACCTTCCGGTTTATTGACCAGGATGCGCAGAAGCTCGACTACATCTCCCGCCTGATCGCGCGCGGTACGGCGCAGAAGCACTTCGTGCCGGGAGCTTGATCGCCTGAATCAAGGGAATCGACCGACCGTCTGATTCCCGCTGGGTCGCTTGATTTATATCCATTTCGATATAGTCTCTCGATAACGCGTCAGTGTTATCGAGCCTTTGCTATGCCTTGAAACACACCTGCACCGCCTTTGGCTGAATCGTCGATTAGGCTTCTTCTTTCCAGGAAAGGAGAAGCAAATGCCAAGGCATAAGGATGTGGTGTTTTTAGGAATCTCGCTCAAGGATCTCAACGAATTCCCTCTCGACGCCCGAAGGGCTGCCGGCTTTCAGTTGGATCTCTTGCAGCAGGGTGAACAGCCTTTTGATTGCAAACCGATGAAGACTATCGGGAGGGGCGTCAGCGAAATTCGGATCACTGAGGAATCAGGAGCGTTTCGAGTGTTCTATGTGATTAATCGGCCGGAAGCAGTCTATGTGCTGCACGCGCTGCGCAAAACCACACAGAAAACCGAAGGGCGGGATATCGAACTGGCTCGTGCCAGATTGCAGGAGATAGGTTAAGCCCATGACAGACTCAAAAATTCACACCGAACGTTTCAGCAGCGTCTGGGATGCTCTGGAAGACACGCCCCAACAAGCCGCCAATATGCGCATGCGCTCAAAGTTGTTGTTGGAGTTGTGCAACACCATCCGCAGCTGGGAGCTTTCTCAGAAAGACGCGGCACAAAGGCTCGGTATCAGTCAGCCGCGCTTGAACGACGTGCTCAACGGCAAGATCGACAAGTTTTCCCTTGATGCGCTGGTCAACCTGTCGGCCGCCGCCCGGATGAATGTGGATATCTGCTTTACCGCGCTGCCCGCTTAGAGCTGTCATCAACCCTTGCTAGCCTGCCGAACAGTCATCCCGGCAGGTACGTCATGTTCATTCGCCTAGTCCTGTTCTGTGGGCTGGCCACGGTTTGCACTTCGACCCTGGCCATGACCCTCTACAAAACCACCGATGCCAATGGCGTGGTGTCTTTCAGCGACCGGCAAACGCCGGGCGCCCAGGCATTTGTGATGCAGGAGCGCCGGGTGGAACGGACCAAACAGCCGGTGCTGGATATGCCCACATCAAGTTATCCACAGCAAGCCTATCGCTATGCTTTGCCTTGGCGTGGTGGGCCGTTTCGCTTGACCCAAGGCCCTAACGGCAGCTTCAGCCACACCGACGCCAAGAGCCGCTACGCCATGGACATCGCCATGCCCGAAGGCACACCAATCATTGCGGCGCGTAGCGGGATGGTGGTGAAGACCGAAAATAACCAGGCCGGGCGCGGTAATGACGCGTCCGGGAATTTCGTGCGCATACGCCACGATGACGGCACCGAGGGCGTGTATTTGCACCTCAAGCAAGGTTCGGTCAGCGTAAGGGCAGGGCAGCGTGTGGTGGTGGGAAGCCCACTGGCGTTGTCGGGCAATACCGGCAACAGCAGCGGGCCGCATCTGCATTTTGTGGTGCAGAAGGCTTCCGAGGCCGGGCTGGTTTCGATTCCGTATGAGTTCAACCAGCCGCTTGGCAAATTGCCCAACTTTGCGTTGGGCAATTGAGGCGTCAATCCAGCAGCAACACCTTGGCCAGGACGATCTTCGGCCCTTTCATCTTCTTGATGATGATGCGCAAGCCTTCAACTTCCAGCACTTCTTCCTCTTCCGGCACGCGTTTCAACGTGTCGTAGATCAAGCCGGCCAGGGTTTCGGCTTCGATGTGGTCCAGGTCCACGCCCAGCAGGCGCTCCACCTTGAACAGCGGCGTGTCGCCACGCACCAGCAGTTTGCCTGGCTGGTAGGCGAGGATGCCGCGCTCGGCCTTGCGGTGTTCGTCCTGGATATCGCCGACCAGCACTTCCAGCACGTCTTCCATGGTCAGGTAGCCGATGACTTTGCCGTCGGCTTCTTCCACCAGGGCAAAGTGCGCGCCGCCTTTGCGGAACTGCTCCAGCAACTGCGACAGCGGCATGTGCCGCGAGACACGCTCCAGCGGGCGGGTCAGCTCGGCCAGGTTGAACGACTCGGGGATGTGGTCCAGGGCAGCCAGTTCCAGCAGCAGGTCCTTGATGTGCAGCAAGCCGACAAACTCGTTGCGATCGGCGTCATACACCGGGTAACGGCTGAATTTGTGGCGGCGGAACAACGCGAGGATTTCCTTGAGCGGGGCGTTGAAGTCCAGGGTCACCAGGTCTTCGCGGGAGTTGGCCCAGTCCACCACTTCCAGCTCGCCCATTTCCACGGCCGAAGCCAGTACGCGCATGCCTTGGTCGCTTGGATCCTGGCCACGGCTGGAGTGCAGGATCAGCTTGAGTTCTTCGCGGCTGTAATGGTGCTCATGGTGCGGGCCGGGCTCGCCTTGGCCGGCGATACGCAAGATGGCGTTGGCGCTGGCGTTGAGCAGGTAGATCGCCGGGTACATGGCCCAGTAGAACAGGTACAGCGGCACCGCCGTCCACAGCGACAGCAGCTCGGGTTTGCGAATTGCCCAGGACTTGGGGGCCAATTCACCGACCACGATGTGCAGGTAGGAAATCACGAAGAAGGCGGCAAAAAACGACACGCCTTTGATCACTTCAGGCGATTGCACGCCGATGGCGCCCAGCAATGGCTCGAGGATGTGCGCAAAGGCCGGCTCACCGACCCAGCCCAGGCCCAGGGAGGCGAGGGTAATACCCAATTGGCAGGCCGACAGATAGGCGTCGAGCTGACTGTGGACGGTGCGCAGGATCTGCCCGCGCCAGCCGTTCTTGTGGGCGATGGCCTCGACCCGGGTGGCGCGCAGTTTGACCATGGCAAATTCCGCCGCAACGAAGAAACCGTTGAGCAGTACCAGGATCAGTGCAAAAAGAATCATGCCGAAATCGGCGAAGAGTGTAGCGAGGGTGATACCAGGGGAAGGGTCCATGATGGGGTTTTGCAGGTTCCGTGTGTTCAATAAGGGGTGACAGACAGGCCTGAAAGGCAGGCGCAAGTCGGCCAATGTAGCGGCTGACGGGGCGCTTGCCTAGTGCCCGCTGCCGGGCGGAGCCTGGAAAGCCTTCTGCCAAACCATGCAAATCCAATGTGGGAGCTGGCTTGCCTGCGATGGCGGTGGGTC
>NZ_VBVZ01000394.1 GCF_005863185.1 Pseudomonas edaphica | reverse complement strand
GTCTTTCAGTTAGACATTCATTGCCTGGTACACCGCTATCGCAGGCAAGCCAGCTCCCACATTTTGATCCCGTTTCAAGTCTTAATTCTAATAACAAGAATCCCCCGGGAGCCCGCTTATGTCGGTCGATCCGCAACACCTGCTTCGCGAGCTGTTTGCCACAGCCATCGACGCCGCCCACCCCCGACAAGTCCTTGAACCTTATCTGCCCGCCGACCGCAGCGGCCGTGTAATCGTGATCGGCGCCGGCAAAGCCGCGGCCGCCATGGCGCTGGTGGTCGAGAACTGCTGGCAGGGCGAAGTCTCGGGCCTGGTGGTCACCCGTTACGGCCACGGCGCACCGTGCAAGAAAATCGAAGTGGTCGAGGCCGCACACCCGGTGCCCGATGCGGCCGGCCTGGCCGTCGCCAAGCGTGTGCTGGAACTGATCAGCAACCTCACCGAAGACGACCGCGTGATCTTCCTGCTCTCCGGCGGTGGTTCGGCCTTGCTGGCCCTGCCCGCCGAAGGCATCACCCTGGCCGACAAACAAACCATTAACAAAGCCTTGCTCAAATCCGGCGCGACCATTGGCGAGATGAATTGCGTGCGCAAGCACCTCTCGGCCATCAAGGGCGGCCGGTTGGCCAAGGCCGCATGGCCGGCGACGGTGTACACCTACGCCATCTCGGATGTGCCGGGCGACCAGGCCACGGTGATCGCCTCCGGCCCCACCGTCGGCGACCCGAGCACCTCGCAGCAGGCCCTGGCGATTCTCAAGCGCTACGGCATTGAGGCGTCGGCTTCGGTGCGCAACTGGTTGCAGAACCCAGCCTCGGAAACCGTCAAACCCGGCGACCCGGTACTCGCGCGCAGCCACTTCCAATTGATCGCCCGCCCGCAGCAATCGCTGGAAGCGGTAGCGGTGAAAGTTCGCCAGGCCGGGTTCAGCCCGTTGATCCTCGGTGACCTCGAAGGTGAAGCACGCGACGTGGCCAAGGTACACGCCGGTATCGCCCGGCAAATCGTGCAGCATGGCCAACCCTTGGCCGCGCCGTGCGTGATTCTCTCGGGCGGTGAAACCACCGTCACCGTGCGCGGCAATGGCCGTGGCGGGCGCAATGCCGAATTCCTGCTGAGCCTGACCGACAGCCTCAAAGGTTTGCCCGGCGTCTACGCACTGGCCGGTGACACCGACGGCATCGACGGCTCCGAAGACAACGCCGGCGCAATCATGACCCCGTGCAGCTACCGCCGCGCCGAAGCCCTGGGCCTTAGCGCCAGCGACGAGCTGGACAACAACAATGGCTATGGCTACTTCGCCGCACTCGACGGTTTGATCGTCACCGAGCCGACCCGCACCAATGTCAATGACTTGCGCGCCATCCTGATTCTTGAGACTGCCAAACATGACGCCTGACAAGAAAGTCAAAATCCTCGCCACCCTCGGCCCGGCCACTGACGGCATCGATGACATCCGCGAGCTGGTGGAAGCCGGGGTGAATATCTTCCGGCTGAACTTCAGCCACGGCGAGCATGCCGACCACGCCCAGCGCTACCAGTGGATTCGCCAGGTGGAGCGCCAGCTCAACTACCCGCTGGGCATCCTCATGGACCTGCAAGGGCCGAAACTGCGGGTCGGGCGCTTTGCCGAGGGCAAAGTGCAACTGGTGCGCGGCCAGGCGCTGCGCCTGGACCTGGACCCGACCCCGGGCGATCAGCGCCGGGTCAACCTGCCCCATCCCGAGATTATCGCGGCGCTGGAGCCGGGCATGGACCTGCTGCTGGACGACGGCAAATTGCGCCTGCGCGTGATCACCAAACATGCCGACGCCATCGACACCACCGTGCTCAATGGCGGCGAGCTGTCCGACCGTAAAGGCGTGAATGTGCCGCAAGCGCTGCTGGAACTCAGCCCGCTGACCGCCAAGGACCGCCGCGACCTGAGCTTCGGCCTGGAGCTGGGCGTGGATTGGGTGGCGCTGTCGTTTGTGCAACGTCCGGAAGATATCCGCGAAGCCCGCGAACTGATCGGCGACAAGGCCTTCCTGATGGCCAAGATCGAAAAACCCTCAGCCGTGCTGCGCTTGCGGGAAATTGCCGAACTGAGCGACGCGATCATGGTGGCCAGAGGCGACCTGGGCGTGGAGGTGCCCGCCGAGAGCGTGCCGCAGATCCAGAAAGACATCATCAGCACTTGCCGCCAATTGGGTAAACCGGTGGTGGTGGCCACGCAGATGCTCGAATCCATGCGCTTCTCACCGGCACCGACCCGCGCCGAAGTGACCGACGTGGCCAACGCCGTGGCCGAAGGCGCGGACGCGGTGATGCTCTCGGCTGAAACCGCCTCGGGCGAATACCCGCTCGAAGCCGTACAGATGATGAGCAAGATCATCCGCCAAGTGGAAAACGGCCCGGATTACCAGGCGCAACTGGATGTGAGCCGGCCCAAGGCGGATGCCACGGTGTCGGACGCCATCAGCTGCGCGATCCGGCGCATCAGCAGCATTTTGCCGGTGGCGGTGCTGGTGAACTACAGCGAGTCCGGTAGCTCCAGCCTGCGCGCGGCCCGGGAACGGCCAGTGGCGCCGATCCTCAACCTCACGCCGAACCTGTCCACGGCGCGGCGTTTGAGTGTGGCCTGGGGCGTGCATTCGGTGGTCAATGACCGGCTGCGCCAGGTGGACGAGGTGTGCTCGACGGCGCTGGAAATTGCCCAGGCGCAGGGCATGGCGCAGCGCGGGGACACCTTGGTGATTACGGCGGGAGTGCCGTTCGGGCAGCCGGGGTCGACCAATTCGTTGCGTATCGAGACGTTGATTTAGCGTCTGTAAGGGCCTCATCGCGGGCAAGCCCGGCTCCCACAGTTGATTGGGTTCACACCTCTTTATGTGTGAAAACAGCCAACTGTGGGAGCTGGCTTGCCTGCGATAAGGGCAACTCGGTCTCACTGACTAACCACCATGCACAACCCAACCTGCCCCGACTGGGCCGAAGCCCTGCTCAACGGCTTCAGCCAGATATTCCTGCAGCGCCAGCCGTTGTGCGGCCTGCTGTGCCTGTTGGCCATCCTGATCGGCGCCCCGGCCTTGCTCGGCGGGGCGTTGCTGGGCGGCCTCGCCGGTTTGCTCACGGCCCAGCGCCGGGGTTATCCCAAGGCAGAGCGCCAGGCCGGCCTGTATAGCTACAACGGCGTGCTGCTGGGTATGTTGATCAGCCAGCACTTCGCCTGGTCTGCGTTGTTGCCGCCGTTGATCCTGGCGTGCGGCGGCCTGAGTGCGATGCTCTCGCGGCTATGGTTGAAACATACCCATCACCCGGATGACTTGTCCGCGTACACCGCGCCCTTTGTCGGCCTGGGTTGGCTGTTGATCGGCAGCGCGCCTCAGCCTACGTTTGCCTTGGTCGAGCCCAACTTCTTTGCGATTGTCAGCGCGCCCTTTATTGGCCTTGCGCAAGTCATGCTGCTGGACCAACCACTGGCGGGAGTCTTGATTGCCGTCGGCTTGTTGTTGGCCAACCGTCGCGCCGCCCTGTGGGCCTTGATCGGCGCTACTGCTGGCGTGCTGGTCGCTCTACTGCTCGACGAGCCCGCCAGCGCCCTCCTCGGCCTGCACAGCTACAACCCGGCGCTGGCGGCACTGGCCTTGAGTCAGTCACGACGCCAGCCGTGGCTGCCACTGCTGGGCATCCTGCTGGCGATTATCCTCACACCCGGTTTTGCCACCCTGCACCTGCCCGCGTTGACTGCGCCGTTTATCCTCGCCTGCTGGCTGGTGCGCGCCACGCAGCGGATGTTCAAAGCCCGCGTGGACAGCCCGTTCGAATCCCCCTAGGCTTGCTCGATATTCGATTCAGGCGGGTTTTATGAACAGCAACAGCGACTGGCGCCAGCGCCTCTATGTCATGGTATTCCAGAGCGACACCGCAGCCGGGCGGCGCTTTGACGGCATCCTGCTACTGATCATTCTTGCCAGCATTGTGATCGTGATGCTCGACAGCATCGACGAAATCCACCAGAACTACGCCGATGTGCTGGCCTATATCGAATGGGGCTTCACGCTGATCTTCGCCATCGAGTACGGCTTGCGGCTGTACTGCTCGCCCAAACCCTTGCGCTACGCCTTCAGCTTTTATGGCTTGGTGGACTTGCTGGCCATCGTGCCCGGCATCCTCGCGCTGTATTACAGCGACGCCCAATACCTGCTGATTATCCGCATCATTCGGATGCTGCGGATTTTCCGCGTGCTCAAGCTCAGCCCCTACCTCAAGCAAGCCAACTACTTGATGGCGGCGCTGCGCGGCAGCAAACAGAAGATCGTGGTGTTCCTGGTCAGCGTGTGCACCCTGGTGACGGTATTCGGCACCCTGATGTATGTGATTGAAGGCCCGGAGCACGGGTTTACCAGCATTCCCAAGGGCATTTACTGGGCGATCGTGACCCTCACCACCGTAGGCTTTGGCGATATCGTGCCGAAGACGCCGCTGGGCCAGGTGATCTCATCGCTGGTGATGATCACCGGTTACTCGATCATCGCCGTGCCCACCGGGATTTTTACCGCTGAACTGGCCAGCGCCATGCGCGGGGAACAGCTGGAACACGATTGCCCGGTGTGCAAGAAAAACAGCCACGAACCCAACGCAGCGTTTTGCTCGCGCTGCGGCAGCAACCTGTTTCATAAAGTGGAATAAGCACAGTACGTTTTAATCTTTAAACGCCTATGCAGGTCCGGCTATAGTCGCTGGCAAATTGCCCCCACTCTTCTCTCGAACAACAAGGAATGAGCAGTGAAAAAAATCCTCAGCGCCTCTCTTCTGGCCGCGGGCCTGGCCCTGGCCGGTGCCGTGCAAGCCGCACCGGTCACACTGCTTAACGTCTCCTACGACGTGATGCGCGACTTCTACAAGGACTACAACGCCGCCTTCCAGAAGCACTGGGAAACCGAGCACCCGGACGACAAGCTGACGTTGCAGATGTCCTTCGGCGGTTCCAGCAAACAAGCGCGCTCGGTGATCGACGGCCTGCCGGCCGATGTGATCACCATGAACATGGCCACCGACATCAATGCCCTGGCGGACAACGGCAAACTGGTGCCGGACAACTGGGTGACCCGCCTGCCGAACAACAGCGCGCCGTTCACCTCCGCCACCGTGTTTATCGTGCGCAAGGGCAACCCCAAAGCCCTGAAAGACTGGCCCGATCTGCTCAAAGATGGCGTGCAAGTAATCGTGCCCAACCCGAAGACCTCGGGTAATGGCCGCTACACCTACCTGTCGGCCTGGGGTTATGTGCTGAAAAATGGTGGTGATGAAGACAAGGCGAAGAAGTTCGTCGGTGAATTGTTCAAACATGCACCGGTGCTGGACACTGGCGGCCGTGCCGCTACCACCACCTTCATGACCAACCAGATCGGCGATGTGCTGGTGACCTTTGAGAACGAAGCGGAAATGATCGCCCGTGAATTCGGCCGTGATCAGTTCGAAGTGATCTACCCAAGCGTCTCCGCCGAAGCCGAGCCGCCGGTGTCGGTGGTCGACAAAGTGGTCGACAAGAAAGGCACCCGTGTGGCTGCCGAGGATTACCTGAAGTACCTGTGGTCGCCGGAAGGTCAGGAAATCGCCGCCAACAACTACCTGCGCCCACGTGACCCGAAAGTGCTGGCCAAGTACACCGACCGCTTCCCGAAAGTCGACTTCCTGTCGGTGGAGAAGACCTTTGGTGACTGGCGTACCGTGCAGAAGACCCACTTCAATGATGGCGGGGTTTTTGACCAGATCTATTCGGGTCAATAACTGAAGGTACGCGGTAAAAAATGTGGGAGCTGGCTTGCCTGCGATAGCATCCCCTCGGTGTGTCAGTTACACCGAGGGGATG
>NZ_VBVZ01000393.1 GCF_005863185.1 Pseudomonas edaphica | reverse complement strand
AAAACGGACCGGGCGGGGCCGGCAACCAGTTGCTCTGTTCGGCCTTTGGCGGCTCGTGATGCTGCAAGGCCAAGGTCAGGCCACCGTCGGCGTCCAGTTTGAGGTTGGGCAGCATCGCTGAGTTGATCAGGTAGCGCTTCTTGAGGTTGGGCGCCAGCAGCTTGGTTTTGGCGTCGTACATGGTCAGCGACCAGAACGCTTCGGCCGGTGGCAGTTGGTCCTTGGCAAAGTGCACGGTGTAGCTGTGGCGTGCGCCGTTGGCCGGTTTGCCTTCGCTGTCGACGAAGTAGCTCATGTAGATGGCTTCGTCGGTGGAGTTGCCGAAAATCCCCATGTTTGCGCCGGCATAGCGGTACAGGTAGTTGTTTTTCAGGCGGTCACGGCTGCCGAACAGGTCGCTGCTGGTGACTTGGTGAGTGTCGATTTTGTCTTTCTTGAACGCGGCGAACTCAGCGCGGCCATCGGCAATCCCATCTTCCAGGGCTTTGCGCTGTTCAGCGGTCAGGTCTTTGACCTTGAAGGGCGCGCCGGGGGCGATGCCGATCCTGGCAAAGCGCGTCATCAGGTCTTTCTCGCTGTCCTGAGGCGCGGCAAAGGCCAGCATGAAGTTGAGGTAGCGAAACAGCTGCGGGCCTTCGGTCATGGTTGCCATGGGTTTGGGCCATTCGATCTTCGCTACTTTGGCCGGCGCAGGCTGTTTCACGTAGGCACTCAGCGGCTGCACTTTGTAGCCATTCTGGATCTGCTTGACCTTGTTCAAGTCCTTTTCATCAAACAGCTGCGTGCGGTACAGCGCATAGGCAATGTTGCTTTCGCTGTAGATCACGCGATCGACGTCGACAGGTTGCTGACCTTTCCAGTCCGGCCCGGCGATCATGTAGTGGCCACCATTGTTGCCGGTGCTGCGGGTGCCCAGGTAGGCGATGTTCTGGGTGTATAGATCGATCAACTGCACCGAGTAGTAACGGTTGTCTTCAATCTTGGGCAGCGTCAGCACCAACGGCTCTTTGCGCAGGTCCATCCACACGAAAGAGTAGGGTGTGTCCGAGTTCGGGGTGACGAATGCGGTGTCCCTGGGTGTGAACACCTGGGCGGTGTTGCCGATATGATTGAACGGTGCCTTGTAGTTGGCACCGCCTTTATCAACGGCCTGGGTGTAGAGCGTCTTATACATCTCCACTACCGGGTAGCCATACAGGTAGGCTTCCTTGGCAATGGCCCGGGCTTCAGTCGGGGTCGCCGTGAAATCGGCCCAGGCGCCGGTGCTCATGAGTATCGAGAGGCTCGCCAACAGCAGGCGCGTCGGTTTTCCAATCATGTTGTTGCGTCCTTCCTGAGTGCTTTTTAGAGGGCGTGGGATCAAAGCCCAGAGTTTCCTGTTTTATTGGCCGAACGTCACGTTAATCCCTGCAAACAACGTGAACTGAGTGACTCCGTCGGCCTTGCGTGCCACTGTCCATGGCGGTTCGACAAAAGCGCCAAGGATATGACTGCCGGCTTTCCAGGCCCTGCCCGTGCCCAGTCGATGGGAATGTAGTGGATGTGGGGGTGTTCACGGTTTTGAGTGCCGCAGTTGTGGGCATTGCCTGTGAGGCAGTGCCCTCAAGCGGCAGGCAACATCGATTTGACCTTGTCACGCAGTTGATCAATGGAGAACGGCTTGGCAATTACCTGCATACCTGCGGGTACGTCGATGCTTTCGGCATAGCCGCTGGCGAACAGGATCGGCAGGCTAGGGCGAAGCACGCGTACTTGGGTGGCCAGATCCTTGCCGCTCATGCCTGGCAGGCCCATATCGGTCATCATCAGGTCGATATGCTTGTCGGCATCTTCAGCCAACTTGAGGGCCTCTTCGGCGTCTGCAGCCTCAAACACCGAGAACTCCAACTCTTCGAGTACATCGACGATCAGCATGCGCACGATGGCGTCGTCTTCGACTACAAGGATGGTGGAGGGGGCAGCGCACATAGGGGGAATTCCTGAAAAATGGAAGGGCAGGTGTCTGTCGGTTGTAAGACCGTTCTCTACTGAGTCACGGCCATCTCGGCAAGTTCCATTGGTGGGGCATTGTGAAGGGAAAGGGGGCAAATGTCGCGTGGCATGCAGGCGGTGTGCTGAGCGGGCAATGCGTCAATGACACGCTACAAGCGGGCCATTGACACCAGGGGGTCAAGCGAAAGTCAAAGTGTGGTGTTAAACAGGGCATACGGTTTGTTGTAGGGCACCGTCATAACAAAGTCTCCATCACTGAATTCGCTGATGTGGTACTCCGGCACACCTTTGGTCACCGCCACGGGATCAAGGGTGCCCGCCGTCTTCCCGCTGTTCAAGGAGACTTCCAAGCCTTTTCGCATTGAGGCTTCATTTGGAAAAGTTGCAAGACCGAAGTTTGGATTAAAGAAAAACCATTCCTTCTGGTTGTTTTTATCGAGCGTGACGCCCGCCAGAAGCCCATGGTTCTGGGTGCTGATCTTCAGGAGCGTGGGAGGGCTTGCGGTACTTAAACGCGCAGCAACGTCGGTATACGGCACTTGGCTGACGCGTTGAATACCGTGAAACTGTTCGCGGAGCACCTGATGCATTTCGTTCAGCTCTTTGCGAAAGGCCCGAACCTTGGTGTCGTTAGCATTCCTGGCGGCTTTGAAAAAGTTATTGATGAAGGCGTCCCTGCGGTTGTTAAGAATGGCCAGCGCCATCGTATTCACCAGGGCTGCACACTCACCATTGGACGCCAGGTCAGTTTGGCTGAGATAGAAGTTCTGCGGCATGATGTAGGCCTTGCCACCTTCGGCCAGTACTTCCGCTTCAAACGTCTTGAAGCTCTCAAGACTCTGGATCGCCATGCGCTTTTCTATCTCTTTGGCCAATGTGCCGATGGCTTCGGGATTCCCGGCCTTGCTGACGGCCAAGCTTTTTATCTGCGAGACCCTCATGCTCGAGTGATAGCCCGGGATATCGTCGACAACCCCGGAAAGACCTCGAGCGTAAGCAACTGGGTTGCTTTGTTGCGCTGCCTGTAAGGCTTGCCTGAACTGATCTCCGGTTGCATTTGGTACGGGAGCGACATAAGTGGCCAGCCAATCTATGAAGTTGTTGTTTATTTCACCATTGGCCGCGACGGTTACAGGTTTGAAATCGGTGAGCCCGGTACCATACGGTTGTTGCGTGCCAGGGTTATAGCTATACCACTTGCCCTTTTGAAACACCGCGGCCCCTTCAGCAGTCCGCCCTGCAAGTTTGAAGGTCCCCGTCGCCACTATGCCGTGGGTATTACTGGCTGCCTTGAGCGCGCTGATAGCATCGGCACCTTTGGACAACAGGTAATTGCCGCCTTTACCCAATAGCTTGAGGCCTCCAACCGCCAAATCACCCAAACCACTCACGGGGTTGAGCAGGCCGAGCGTGGAGGCGCCGATAATCTGGACGGCCTTTAACCCCTTGGCGCCCGTGGAAAGAGCCGAGCCGCCTATCTTGATCAATTTTCCTGCGGTGGCGGCACCGGCACTCAGGAACCCGAAGATATCCAGTGTCAGGTCGAATATTCCATCGCCATAGTTGCCGTTCTGAAAGTTGATGACAGCTGATCTGAAAGGAATCAGATTTAACAGGAAATTACTCAGTGGTTTTGGCCCGCCCTGCAATGTATCCAGGGTGGTCTGGCCGCGCGCCAGTTCTTTTATCGCGGGGTCGTCGAGTTCAAGGTGTTCGGCAAATACTGTGCCTATGCGATGGGAGCGCTCGCTATTGAAGCTATCCAAGGGGCCGTCCTTTACCGGTTGCTCCGTGCTCAGACGACTGTCTGCCCCCTCGAGCTTGACCTGATTGACGGTAAATACCCTGTTGGCAATCATTGGCTTGGGTTGCGTGATCCTGGACAGCGGCACCTCTTCAATCGTGCCGCGGTTCAGGTCGATTTCGTAGGTAGTTATCTGCCCCTCCAGCTCAACCTTGACCAACAGTTCCGGTTGATTTTTATCTGGCGTGCTGCCCCAGAAGCCGGTCGACAGCCTGGATGTGCGCTCATAAAAAAACTCGAGCTTCCCGAAATCGAATTTTTCTCGGTCTTCTAAGAGAAGTTGGGAGATCATGTGCTGAACGGTCGTAGCGACCGCGTCCTTTTTATCAGCGATTGCGCGTGCAAATTGCTGATCGAACGCCTCCTGGACGCCAAACCTTGGGTTACTGTTCAAGGCTTCCAATGGGATACGCGGGTCAGTTGACATAAAGGGGCGCGGATTCGGTATGTCCATCATGGCGATGTCCAATAGCGAATGCATGCCGCCCAGCCCGACTTGACCGGGCTCCCCGCGATACGGGTCTGTACCGAGCACCTTCAAGTCGAAAAGCGCTCCGAGGTCGCCAAATCGCTCGATGAGCTTGGTCCGCGCAATACCTTCTCGCGTGGGTAGTGCTTTGTCCAATGTCTGGCTGGCAACCAACCGCTTGTTGACTTGTCTGTTGAATTCATCCTTGAGGGTATTGAGTCGTTCGGGGCTATAGCTGTCCTCTGCATTTGCAACGAATACACCGTTGGCGACTCCCCAATCCACCAGTGCGCGGGTCTGAGCGTGCGCATTCGCAGCCGATGGTGCACATTTTTGTGCATCGCACATGACCTCGGCAAAGGTCATATTGGCGACGGTACCTGGCCGCTCGGCTTCGATAGCCGCGGCCGCAACCGTCAGGTTGAACCACGCCACGCTGCCGATTTTTACACTGTCGGGAATATCTTTAATCAGAAACTGCGGCGCTACCCTGGACAGCAACAGATGGGTAGCGAGTTTGACCGTGCTGGAATTGGCGCGGCCATTTTTCTCAAGATGACGGCTCAAACACGCGGTAACCTCTGAGGGTCGCTGCCCCCAGTGATCAGGGGCATGCAAAGGCCATTCGGCGATTTTGTTGCGCTCAGGTGCCCTGAGTGAATCCGGGTCGAGCCCCAGGTGAATCGCCGCTAATACGTAGTCGTAGAGGCTGTTGTCCGTGGCCGCGCCCTGCAGGTGGGCCTGCAAAGCCAGGCCGAGTGCTCGGGCCTTAGGCGAGTCGAGCAGCTTTTGTATCGTCACGGTCGGGTCTTGCAAGTCGCTTTGGCTGACCGAACTGCCGCGCAGCAGATAGGTCAGTACGCCATTGCCATGGGGTGGCAACGGCAAACCTGGCAAACCTGTTGTGTCGGATTTGAGGAAGGCGCGAATGCTGTGCTGGTCCGCCTTCGCCATGGGAATTGGCCAGGTGAGAGCGCCACCGAAATCACCCAGGGGGTGCTGTAAGGCCTTTTGCTCCAGTTTCTGCGCGAGTGCCGCCATCTCATCGACCGTGCGCGGCAGTTCAAAACCCAAGTGCGTGATCACTGTCGCCAGGGTTTGCGCTGCCGGCTGCACGTGGGCGTACGCCGAGTCTTTATGGGGCGTCAGACGACTATTGTTCAACCCGAATGAGACATTGTCCGGGGTAACGGGCTTGCCATACGTCCGGGTATCAATGCCGCGCAGTTGCTCGGCCAGGTTGCGCAGGTTCTGCTGGTCTGCCAGTTGTGTGCGCAAGGTGGCGGGGGCAGGTGTTTGAACCGCGCGTGGGGAATCTGAGGCGGTTGTAGTGACCGTGTGTGAAGCGTCTTGCGCAATTGGCGCGGGAGCTTCGACGACAAAGGCGCTGGGGTTGTCTGCCAGTGTGCGGGTAGGGGCGGTTATGCTCATTGGGGGTACCTTGGGGGGCAAAAAGACGCCTTCCAAAAGATCTTCCGTGTTCGTGAGGCGCTGTCCTGAGTGCCGCAACCCTTCACCTACGTTCCGCCGCATCTGTATGCACGTATGTAAGGGGTCTGATGAAACCGGCCCGAATTGGCGTGTAACTCACTCGCAGCCTGTAGG
>NZ_VBVZ01000392.1 GCF_005863185.1 Pseudomonas edaphica | reverse complement strand
AAGAGACAGCGGTTTTCCAGATGTATCGCGTCGTGAGGTGTCAGGGCCGCTTCGCGCCCCAACGCGGGGCAAGCCCGCTCGCCACAAGAAGTTAGCTGCCACAGTTCTGAACGTGTTCAGACCAGGTATTTGCGGAACCAGCCCAACGTGCGCTCCCACGCCAGATTCGCCGCTGCCTCGTCATATCTCGGCGTCGAATCATTATGAAAGCCATGATTGGCGCCCTTATAAATAAACGCCTCATAGGTCGTGCCTGCGGCCTTCAACGCCTGTTCATACGCCGGCCAACCCTCGTTGATTCGCGTGTCCAACTCGCCATAGTGCAGCATGATCGGCGCCTTGATGCGTGGCACGTCCTTCGCTTCTGGCTGCCTGCCGTAAAACGACACCGCTGCGCCGAGTTCTGGATAAGCCACCGCCGCCGCATTGGTCACGCCGCCGCCGTAGCAGAAGCCCGTGATCCCGACTTTGCCGGTGCTGCTGTCGTGGTGCATCAGCCATTCGATGGCGGCGAAGAAGTCGTTCATGAGTTTGGTGGGGTCGACTTTTTGTTGCAGTTCCACGCCTTTTTCATCGTTGCCGGGGTAGCCGCCCACCGAGGTGAGGCCGTCGGGTGCCAGGGCGATGAAGCCGGCTTTGGCCAGGCGCCGGGCGACGTCTTCGATGTAGGGGTTAAGGCCTCGGTTTTCGTGCACCACCACCACGGCGGGCAGTTTGCCGCTGGCCTTGGCCGGGCGAACGAGGTAGCCGCGTACGGTGCCGTTGCCTTTGGGCGAGGGGTAGGTGATGTAGTCGGCGACGATGTCTGGGTCAGTGAATTTGACTTGTTCGGCCAGCGCGTAGTTGGGGCTCAGGGCTGCCAGCAGGGCCGAGGCGGTGAGGCCGCCGAAGGTGAACAGCGCGGCGCGGTCGAGAAATTCGCGGCGGTTGAGCTTGCCGTGGGCGTAGCCGTCGTAGAGTTCCAGCAGTTCGGGGGCAAAGTCTTTCGCGGTGAGACGAGTCATCGGAGCAGTCCTCGATTAGCGGTGGTCATCACTGTAGACCAGGATCAACTGTCGCGGCCATGGGCGGCGGCGGCCAGTTGCCCGGTGTCGACGCGCACGAACACCGAGTCGCCGAGGGCGGTGAGCACGTCACCGGCGTACACCTCGCAGACCACGCGGCTTTTACGCCCCACGTCGCCTTCAACCCGTGCGCGCAGGGTCAGCGTGACGCCCATGGGCGTGGGCTTGATGAATTTGATCCCCAGGTTACCGGTCACGCAGTCGATACGCGGCAGGCTGCCGGGCTCGCGTTGCTCGTTGCGGTAGTGGTAGGCCATGGCCGTCCAGTTGGAGTGGCAGTCGACAAGCATGGCGATCAGGCCGCCGTAGACCAGGTCCGGCCAGCCGCTGTAGTGGGCTTCGGGCAGGTGCTCGGCGATCACATGGATACCATCGGCATCCCAGCGGCTTTTGATGTGCAGGCCATGGGGGTTGCTGCCGCCGCAGCCGTAGCAGATGCCTTCGGGCGCGGTGATGTCCTGCAGGGAAGGGGTGTGCATGCAAAGTCCTTATTGTTTCTTTTGGCGACTACTCTGTTTAGCAGGGCACGCTGCGAAAGGGAATAAAACCATGGCATGGCGTGTTAGCTCAGCACATCTGTTCATTTATCTTTCGGAGTGTTGCATGAAGTGTCGAATACCCCTGTTTGTAAGCCTGGCGGTGCTCCTTGGTGTGTTTCTCGGCAACGCGCAGGCCGTGGAATACAAAGACGTCAACCGCACCGCCAGCCAGATCAGTTTTACCTTCCAGCAATTCGGGCAGCGGGTGTATGGCACCTTCAGTGACTTTGAAGGCACTCTGACCTTCGACACGCAAAAGCCTGAGGCGGCGCATGCGTTGCTCAAGATCCAGCTCGCCAGCATCGACGCCGGCAGCCAGGACGCCAATACCCAATTGCAGCAACCGGCGTGGTTCGACACCGCGACCTATCCTGTGGGCGTGTATGAGTCCAATGGCGCCACGGCGCTGGGCGATAACCGCTACAAGATCACCGGTAACCTGACGATCAGGGGCGTCACGCGGCCGGTGGATATTGAGGTGCAGCTCAAGGAGCAAAGCGGCATCGGCGTGTTTGACGGGGCGTTCATCCTCAAGCGCAGCGACTTCAAGATTGGTGAGGGTGAATGGGCGGGCAACAGCGTGGTGTCCAATGACATCAACATCAAATTCAAGATGGTTGCGCCGCAGCGCTAACGGGCAAACTTCTTGGCCCCGGCCACACAGCCGATCACCGCAACCGTCACCAGCACCATGCCCAGGCTGACCTGCTCATGCAGCAGGCTCGCCGCCAGCGCCAGGCCGAAAAACGGTTGCAGCAACTGCAACTGGCCGACCGCAGCGATGCCCCCCTGGGCCAGGCCGCGATACCAGAACACAAAGCCGATCAGCATGCTGAACAGCGACACATAGCCCAGGCTCAGCCACGCCGGCAGGCTGATGCCCGTGAGGGTTGCCGGCGCCAGCATCACGCTCAACGGCGCCACCACCGGCAACGACACCACCAGCGCCCAGCAGATCACCTGCCAGCCGCCCAGGCTGCGCGACAACGTGGCGCCTTCGGCGTATCCCAGGCCGCACACCAATACGGCCAACAGCATCAGCAGGTCACCGGCCGGCGCGGCGCTCAAGCCTTGGGCAACGGCGTAGCCCATCACCAGCAGGCTGCCGAGAATCGAAAACACCCAGAACACCGGGCGCGGCCGCTCGCCGCCACGCAGTACACCAAACACTGCAGTGGCCAGCGGCAGCAGGCCAATGAACACGATGGAGTGCGCCGAGGTCACGTATTGCAGCGCCAGTGCCGTGAGCAGTGGAAAACCGATCACCACACCCAGGGCGACGATCACCAGCGGCCCCCATTGGTGGCGTGCAGGGCGTTTTTCCCTGAACAACCACAACAACAGCACGCCGAGCACGGCGGCAATGGCGGCGCGGATCATGGTCAGAAACACCGGGTTGAACTCCATCACCGCCAGGCGCGTGGCTGGCAAGGAGCCGCTGAAGATGACGACGCCGATAAAGCCGTTGATCCAGCCTTGGGCGCTGGTATCCGGTGCAGTGAGGCTTGCGGTGCGTTCCATGGTGAGGGCTCGAACTAGGTGGTTGCGTAAACACCATCCTAGGGGCCAGGATTAAGACAATCAAAAAATTGTCATGGATACATCGCCTATGCCGCGCGCCCGCTACAAGTCGCTGGTCGACACCTTTGCCCAAGACATCCGCAGCGGCGCACTGGCGCCCGGCACACGCCTGCCCACGCACCGGCAATTGGCGGCTGAACATGGCCTGGCGTTGGTCACCGCGAGCCGGGTGTACACCGAGCTTGAAGCCATGGGCCTGGTCAGCGGCGAAACCGGGCGCGGCACCTTTGTGCGGGAAATCGCGTTGCCGCCGGGGCAGGGCAGTGGGCAGATGAATGTGGCCACCGGCATGCTCGACCTGAATTTCAATTACCCCTCGCTGCCCGGTCAGGCAGACCTGCTGCGCACCGCTCTGCGCCAATTGGCGCTGTCGGGCGACCTGGAAGCGCTGCTGCGTTACCAGCCCCATGCCGGTCGCCTGCATGAGCGCGCTGCCGTGGCACGGCATCTATTGAGCCGAGGCCTGGCGGTTGAGGCGGAGCAGGTGCTGATGGTCAGCGGCGCCCAGCACGGCCTGGCGGTGACGATGATGGCGTTGCTCAAGCCTGGGGATGTAATTGCCGTGGATGCGCTGACCTATTCAGGCTTCAAGGTGTTGGCCGAAACCCTGCACCTGGAAATCGTCGCCATTCCGGTGACCGCCAGCGGCCCGGATCTGGCGTTCCTGCACGCGCTGTGCCGCAGGCGCCCGGTGCGTGCGGTGTACAGTATTCCAACCCTGCATAACCCGTTGGGGTGGGTGATGAGCCTTGCGCAACGCGTGCAACTGATTGCCATCGCGCGTGAGCACCATCTGATGCTCCTTGAGGACGCGGCCTATGCGTTTCTGGCAGAAGACGCGCCACCGCCGCTGGCCACATTGGCGCCTGAGTGCACGGTGTACGTGGGCGGGTTATCCAAAAGCGTTGCCACGGGTTTGCGCGTCGGGTTTATCGCCGCGCCGTTGGAGTGGGTGAAAAAACTGGAGCGCACGATCATGGCCACCACCTGGAACGTGCCCGGTGTGATGAGCGCGATTGCGGTGGGCTGGATCGAGGACGGCACCGTCGCGCAGCTCGAAGCACAAAAGCGCCAGGACGCACGTGCACGCCAAGCCTTGGCTGCGCAGGTGCTCAAAGGCGTGCCTTACATCAGCCATCCGTCTTCGTATTTTTTGTGGTTGCCGCTGGGGGACGAGGCGCGGGCCGATCAGGTGGCCATGGCCTTGCAGCGCGAGCAGATTTCCGTGTCCACCGCCGAGCCGTTTGCGGTCTCGGCCACGGTGCCGCACGCGCTGCGCCTGGCGCTGGGTTCGGTGAGCATGGCCGCGCTGGGTGAGGCGCTGCTGAAGGTCCGGGAAGCGGTGCGGTGGTGAGCCGCACCGCTTGGCGTCAGTATTTGTAAGCCTGACGCCCGATCAGCAGCCATTTGCCTTTTTGCTTCTGCCAGACCTGGAAGTTGTCGATATCGGTCGGCACTTCGACGCCGCTGTTCACGGCCAGGGCGTGAAAGTGGTTGCGCACCAGCGCGGTGTCGCCGTCCAGGGTGATGGTCTGGTTTTGCATTTCGAGGGTTTTGAACGCGCTGGTGTGGGTTTCCAGGTCAGCGATAAATTGCGCTTTGTTCTGCACCTTGCCGCTGGAGTGGCCATAGGTGAGCTTGTCGGACGTCAGCGCGTGCAGCGCCTTGAGGTCCAGGTGCAGCATGGCTTGGGTCAGTTGGTCGACCGCGTGAGCCACATCCTTTTCGGCCGGGGCAGGCGCAGCTGCGACGTAGCCGGTGAACAGGCACAGAAAACCGATCAGCACTTTGACGTTTGGCATGGGTGTTTCCTTATTGTTGTTGGGGTGAACACGACAACTTAAGTCGTCGTACAACCATGCAATATTTTTGAGGAAGAAGGAAAGTGAAATTTTGAAATATCTTGAAAAGGTTAGGCTTGATGGCGTTATAAAGAATTCCAGTTATTGTACGACGTCCCAACACATCAAATAAGTGCGGGCGGCACGCCTTGTCGCTTCCAGCCCAACAAGCCGGTCGCTATGCTACTGCGCAAATAACAAGCCGCCCGAGAGACAACATGGATTTTGACTGGCACAGCGACGCCATCACCCGCGCAACTCCCGTGACCCCACACTACAAAAATACCCAGAACGTTCGCCGTTTCATGCTCGAACACTGCGGCCCGACGTTCAAGTTCGACCGGCCGTTCATGGCCTGGATTCGCAACGACATGCCCAAAACCTTGGGCGATGTGGTGGATGAGTGGCAACGCCGCAACGAGGACGCACGCCCATGACACGCGACGAAAAATACCAGGCTGCCCAGGAACGCATCGGCTACCTGCTGGAGGAATTCAAAATCGGCGGCAACTACACGCCGTTGGTGCGCGATGGCAACCAACTGTACATCAGCGGCCAGATTCCGCGTGTCGGTGACACCCTCATGCTGCCGGGCAAGGTCGGTGAAAGCCTGACCCTGGCCCAGGCGCAAATCGCCGCCAGTATCAGCGCGTTGCGTTGCCTGGGGTTGCTCAAGCAAGCGCTGGGTTCGCTGGATCAGGTCAAGACCCTCGTGCGTATCACCGTGTATGTGCGCAGCGCAGAAGACTTTGATCAGCAAAGTGAAGTGGCCAACGCCGCGTCGGACCTGTTCCACGAAATCCTCGGCGCTGCCGGTGTGCACACGCGCACGTCGGTGGGGGTGATGCAGTTGCCCAAATC
>NZ_VBVZ01000391.1 GCF_005863185.1 Pseudomonas edaphica | reverse complement strand
GCGCAACCTGGCCGCGCGCTGGAAAGCATTGGATATCCTCCACACCCCAACCCCTGCCGCCCAGGCTGCAATGGACAAAGTGGATGCAGGCAACCCGATGATTATGCAAAGCCTGCAAGGCTTGGGTGAAGCACTCAAAGCCCGCAACGCCAGCGCCGACACGCTTGCGCGGTTTGAGGCATTGCAGGCGGCGGTCAAGGGCATGGACACCCAGTCCCTGCGCACCGTGGGCTGGTGGCCGGACGGCTACGACCGTTTCACTGCTGCGTTGACGGCGCTGCAAACCTTGCGCGAGCAAATCACTCTGGATACTGGCCTGATCCTCGATCCGTGGCTGGAAACCTACCTGCTGATGCAGATCTCCACCCAGCACACCCCGAACCTGATCGAGCGCATCGGTCGCACGGCCAGCGTCGGCCAGTCGTCCATCGCTTCGGGGCAGTTCACCTTGCAAAGCCGCTTGCAGATGCGCGACCTGCGCGGCCGTATTGGCGATGCACGTGACCAATTGGCCAAGGCCGCCGCTTCGCTCAAAGCCAAGCAATATCCTGGGATCGAGCCGTGGACGGCGCAATATGACAGCAGCCTGCTGCTTCTGGATAACGAACTAAAAACCTTGGATGAAGGCGTGTTTGGCGGCACCATCAAATTGGACACCGCCGCCTTCGACCGCAGCGTCGACAGCATGTTGGGCGCGTTGGGGGCGTTGCGCAGCCAGTCGCTTAACTCACTGGATACGCGCCTGAGTGACTACCGCGAGCGCTCGCTCCAGCACTTTATTCCGGTGGCGGCGACGTTCAGCCTGCTGGCCCTGGCCGCGTTGTACTTGTTTACCTGTCTGCAAGCCTCGATTCGCCGCAGCGCCAGTGGCATCACCACACTGGCCGAGTCGTTGCGCGACGGTAACCTGTGCGTCGAAGTGGCGGTAGAAGGGCGTGATGAATTGGCGGCGATCAGCCGGGCGCTCAACGTTGCGGTGGTGCAATTGCGCACCAGCCTGCTGGGCGTCAATCACGAAACCCAGCAACTCGGTTCTGCCGTACTCACACTTAACGCGCAGTCAGGCAGCACCCTCACCGAGGTGGAAGACCAGCAACACCAAATCAGCCAGATTGCGGCCGCCGCGACCCAATTAGCCGCCACCTCCATGGGCGTGGCCAAGAGTTGCGAACAGGCCTCGGGCAGCGCGCAGCACACAAGGCGTATCGCCGAAGACAGCAGCCGCGACAGCCTGCGCACCACGGCAAGCATCCAACAGCTCAACCAGCGCCTGACCGACACCGCCAACGCCCTGGAACAGGTCAGCCAGCAGGGCCAGCAGATTCAATCGGTGGTCGACACCATTCGCGGCATCGCCGAACAGACCAACTTGCTGGCGCTCAACGCGGCCATCGAGGCTGCGCGTGCGGGCGAGCAGGGCCGTGGGTTTGCCGTGGTGGCCGATGAAGTGCGCAGCCTGTCGCAACGCACCCAGGCGTCCACCGCACAGATCGCCGGCACCGTGGACAGTTTGCGCGCGACTGTCAGCCAGGCGGTCAGCCTGATGGGCGCGGCGTGCGACCAGGCACTGACCGACGCCGAATCCGTCACCGGCCTGGGCACCCGCCTGGGCGAAATTGCCGGTGCGGTGCAACACGTCACTGACACCCTGGCGCAGATCGCGGCTGCGGTGGAAGAACAGGCTGCAACGGCGGATGAGGTCAGCGGCAATATCCAGCAGGTCGACCAGGCGGCGGGGCGCTTGCTGGACGGCGCACGGGCGGTGAATCAGGCGGCCGATACCTTGCGCAAGGGCAGCCTGGCGCTGAGTGATAACACGGCGCGCTTTCGATTGGGCTGAGGCGCGGGCAGGTCAACAATATCTACCGCAGATACGCTCGGGCTGCGTCTCATGCTGAGGGTTCATTCCATCAGTATGAGGACCGTGCCCATGAGCACGCCGAGCCCTACATCCGCGTCACCGACGTTTCAGGAAATTCGTACACACCTGCTTGAGATCGACCCGGGCCTGCGCACGCAAACCCAGGAGCCTGTCGTATTACCTGCCGAACTGCATGCGCTGGAACAACTGAACACCACCCTTATCAGCGCCAACAACGTCCTGTTGGCGAGGTCACGCAGCTTGTTCGAGGCATTGACGGAGGCAGATCTCAGCCAAGCGGCCGGCAAGACGTTGCTTGCCCAACTCAAAACCGACTTGGACAAGCACCTGCTGGGCCTTGACGAAGTCAGCACGGTGGGCATTCAAGGCCGCAAGAGCTACCTCACCCAGGCGGCCGGTCTTGGCGCGTTGGAGCAGCAAGCCAAACTGGATGTGCGTGATTACCTGCTAAGCCCTGCCGAACAGCGCATGGTTGAAGACTGCTCCCGAGGCCCGACCTTTCGTCCTGGCATGTACTCGCTTCATTTCAGCTACCAGGACAAAACCGTGGAATTTGCCGGGGCCTTCGTTCTTACGAGAAAGTCCAGCCCAGTCGTGGACAACCTGACGTCGGTAGAAAACCTCGGCCAGGTCTTGTTGTTCACGCCAAACAGGGGGCTGGAGGCCTTCGACTCTCTGGTGCAGCTCGACCAGAGCCTCAAGGCGACTTTGGCGCTACCGGCGGGTCGAGCGGAGTTCTGCCGACATTTGCCTGTACGTTATCAAACGCTGGATGTCGTCGATATCTGGCCCTTGCAATTGCTGCCCATTGACGGCGAGCCACTGTTCGAACACACCTACAACGCGATTATCGACAAGCGCAGCCAGGACATCGAACTGGCATTGAGCCTGCTGGACAACCCATTGCACGAGGCAACGCAGCTCAAGTCAGCATTGGACAACGCGGTGACAGCAGCGCTGCCAGACTTGTCGTCACGCTTGGCGTTCAGGCGCCAACAGCTACTCGAGCGCGGCGTCTATAACAGCCTGCCGGATTGGTATCGCAACGCGGCTGTGACGGACCAGCAAACCCTGAGTCGTTGCATGCAGGATTACAATCAGGCCCGGGCTACCTATATCGAGCTGCTGGGGCCTGTTGCGTCGCCTCAAGCCCTGGCAAGTTTCCAGTTGACCGAGTATCTGGACGAAGCGCTGGAAATCTACGACCTGGACCCGCGTCACCTGAACATCACCACCCGACGCAACGTCGCCAATGTCGGCACCTATGAGCAGACCCGCAATCTGGTGCAATTAAGCTATGACGGGCTGCATACCGACGACGAGTTGCCCGGCTCTGATTTTTTGACCACGACCGCCCTGACCTATGCCGACGCGCCACTGCAAGGTGACCATGCCGTTCTGAGTGCGCAAAGCCTGCTCCACATCCTCCGCGAACCTGGCCTGCAACCGCGCCTGGACTATGCCGCGCTGCAAAAAAAAATGCAGGCCGAAACTGGCTACAAGCAGGCCACTCGCGACCTGTTTGATCATCGCCTGGTGTTGCTTGCCTTTGTCGCCCGGTTGCGAGGCGACCTGAGCCCGGCAGACCACAGGTTGTTCGAAGCGTTGCGGGCCGGTACGAACCCGCTCCTGTGCGCACGCACCGTGCTGCTGCATGGCGCGCAACTCAAAGACCTGTGGTTATTGCGCGAGGAAGATGCCAACGGCCAAATCCGACGCTTGCTGTTGTGCACCCCCGATTCGCCACGTGAGCGACAGTTCCTGGCGTTCACCACCGAGCTCGAATGCCAGGCGCATATCATCGGTTGGGCCGATGACAACACCCGGTTAAAGGGTCGCACCATGAGCGACTACCTGTTGGAGCAATGCCCGCTGCGTTTTCGGCCGAAGATGCACACGTTCCTCAAAGGCTTGGGCTTCAGGCCCGACGCAAAGGAACATGAGGAAGTGACATTTGGCCCTGTGTGCTCCCACACGATATGCCTGGACGCCATGGTCATGCATGGGCAAAGCGCAGCGCAGGACGACTACGAATACAGCACCCCGCTGTGGTATCGCTCAGCCCAGGCGGCGGACCGAACCCGGTTGACCAGCCTTGCCGAAGATGCCGCAGGTGCCTTGCGCGTCTATAACGCCATGCCCGATTCAGAAGCGAACTTCATTACCTTCAATGCCTATCTGCACGATAAAGCCAAACTCAGCCTGAACACGCTGCTTGGTCGCCGTCAGAATGATATCGACCCGGATAGCGTGTTTGTGTCGGCGCCCTGGCCGTTGCTGGGCGGTGCGCCGAAGCCCATTTCCTATACCCGGCTGTACAGGGACGGTTACACGGATAACGTCGGGTTCATCGACCCGAAATTCTCCACTTCGGCCACGTTCAGCGGGCCGGTGGGCGTGGACCTGAGCCGTTTGACCCCGCAGAACGTATCAAGGGCGGTGACGGGTGTATGGATCGGGCAACGCTACACCGACGAAGTGCGCGCCAACTTGCAAAGCGCGAGCAGTCCCGGTTACGCCAAACGGCGCGACGCCACCTTGACGATCACACAACTGCAGATGAAGTACGCCGCACTCGATGGCTGCCTGCGCGGTCATATCGCCCGAGCCGACTTGACCTGGTTGGAGCGTGCGATCGACAGCCTTGGCGACACAGCGGCGGCGACCCGCTCGACTTATCAGGTACATCGCCTGAGCATTGACGGCGATTGGGTGATAGGCAGCTACCTGTTCAGCCATGCAAGCAACCCGGTTTTGCTCTACACCCCCAACGCACCCGATGGCATCGGTTTTCGTGAAGCGAAGCTATTCAACTACTGGCTGAAAAAGGTCGACGGTGTGTCGGACTACCTGCAGGGTCGGGTGCCGGTCCCATCTCAGGTACGGATCGGAGCGTTTCTGAAGACTGCCCGCAATGGCTTACCCGAAACGATTGACCGTACGACCCCAAGCCCGGCGCGCTATGACCGGATAACCCCGGACACCACCGTGAGCGACCCGCGCAATGATTTTTACAACATGGTGTTGCAGCGCAAAATAGACGATGTAGTTGCCACCACGGTCAATCGCACGGAGATGATCACGGGGATTCTGTGGACGTGCGTCGAATTGGTCACTGCCATCGCCACTATCCCTTTTCCCGTATTGAGCCTGGGCCTGGGTGGTTTGCTGGCGTTCAAGGACGCGATGCTCGCTATCAGTGCCTACCAACAGGGTGACACGGGCGAAGCCTTGAAACACTACATTGGCTACCTGGCCAATGTGGGCGGCGCTGTGCTGTTTGACTTTCGCCCGGCCCTTAAAGCACTGCGCGTGCGGCCGGTGACCAAGGCGCTGAAGCAGGCCACGCTGATCAACGATATAGACCCCGGCATTGCTGCCGGAATGAAACCTGTGATGTTCAATTCCGAGCAGTTCTGGATCAAAAACACACCGGACTCCCTGGGGCGGCATCTGCTGTTTCGCCGTGACCCAGTCACCGGGCAAATGCAGTCAACCACACGTGTGGTCAACCAGAACAGCGATGGCCATTGGGTGCGCTTCACGACTCCGGGAGGCGGGCGCCATACGCTACTGCGCGAAGAGGTCGACGAGTTACTGGTGCCCTACGAGATTGCACCCGAGCAAGGGAAGTACTTCAGGCGCGCGCTCGACCTTGAATATGTGCGCATCGTTACCAGCCCTCCGGACGACGCCATTGCACAGGGCATAAGTGACGGGGCCTATCTTCAGTTGAAGCCTCTACGCGACAGCTATCTCGATCAGATGAAACACCTGACTCAAGACGCGGACGCGTTTTATGGCTCGCCTCCAGCGCGCCCGGACCGTAGCGGCTTGCCGGTGCTGGCACCGGATTCCAGCCCATCTACTGCGCTTGCCACCCTGTTTCCATTCAAGAAGCGGCTGATCATTGGCGCATCCAATACCAGCGTTGCCAGTAAGCAATTACTCATCGAAAACCTGCCAGCCTTGAAAGCGCAAGGGCTCAAGCGCGTGTACGTTGAAAACCTGCCGG
>NZ_VBVZ01000390.1 GCF_005863185.1 Pseudomonas edaphica | reverse complement strand
ATGGCATCAACTCAGTGTGCCTGACACACCGAGGTGCCTGCATCGCAGGCAAGCCAGCTCCCACATTAGACCGAGTATGGCTCTGCTGTTGCTGTTGCTCTGGTCCTTACATCCTTTTCGATGAAGAAGTCAGCGGTTTTTTGATCTGCGCTTTTGATCTTGATCTGAAATCGCCCCCCAAATCACTGTCGGATTGCGGGCATGCCGAGCCATAGCGAGGCACCGAGTGTTGGGGCGAGGACCTTTTGGTTACTTTTGACTGGGCCGGCATTCCGGTCCTTGCAAAAGTGACCCGCTGTAAGAGCGGAACCATAAGCCGCCGTTACCGCAGCAACGGATATGTACTCAACAACCCCCCCCCACACAGAGCGTTCGGCCTGTGTTCAACACATCTTCATGGCCCGCGCCAAGCGCAACGTACCCTGGCGGATCTCATCCCGATTGAGCGAAGCAAACCCCAGGCGCAACGCGTTCTCCGCCAAGCCCTCAGGCGAAAACTGACGCGCACTGCGCACCACAACTCCCTGGCCCAGGGCATCCTCCACTAACCGGTCAACATTCGTCTCATCCTGGAAACGCACCCACAGCGCCAGCCCGCCCTCGGGCGTACGCACCTGCATACGCTCGCCGAACGCCTCGTGCAGACAGCTCTGCAACACTTCGCGCCGCGCGGCGTATTCTTTCGAAACACGGCGCAAGTGCTTCTTCAATTCACCCTCATTGATCAGGTCCGCCAACATTTTCTGCGCGACGGCATCGGTGTCGCCCACCACCAGTGCGGCGCTTTTTTGCAGCACCTCAATCACATGGGCAGGCGCCACCACATAGCTGCAACGAAACGTCGATCCCAATGCCTTTGAGAGCGAGCCGATGTAGATCACATGGCGTTGCGCGCTGTCACTGGCCAGCGGCAAATAGGGCCGTCCATTGAAGTGATACTCGTGGTCGTAGTCTTCTTCGATCACGCAAAAATCATGCAGCGCCGCCAAGGCCAGCAGCTGTTGCCGACGTGCCGCATGCAGGCTTACGGTGGTGGGGAATTGATGGTGCGGGGTGAGATAGATCATGCGCACTTTATGCGTTTGGCAGAGCTGCTCGATATGGTCGGTGCGGCAGCCTTCATCGTCCATGTCGACCGTGATCAAACGCGCACCGAGCTTGCGGAAAATCTCCCACGCCGGTGGGTAACTCAGGCGCTCCACCAACACCACGTCACCGGGCTGGATCAGCAGGCTGGCCGTGAGGTACAGCGACACCTGGGTGCCTGGCGTCAGGCAGATATTCTCGGCGCTGATCATCAGCCCGCGATTGTTACGCAGCATGTCGGCCAGCGCGCAGCGCAGGTAATAGCCGGTGCCCTCGCTGCCGTAGCGCACCGTGTTGGTGGTAAAGCTGCTGCGCAAGGCGTTGCGGTAGTAACGATGCAGCACGGCTTGCGGCAGCAAGCGGTGATCGCACGCGCCGTTATCGAAAAATAACGCGTCATGCCGGTGCTCCAGGGCAATCACCTGGGCGTTCTGGGCGAAGTAGGGCACGACCGCCTGTGGCACCAGCGCTGGGGCGAAAGACGGTTGCGAGCGACTGGGCACGGGCTTGGGCGCCAGTTGCGCATTGACGAAGGTGCCACGGCGCGGCTCGCTGATCAGCCAGCCTTTGGTCATGGCCTCTTCGTAGGCCAGGATCACGGTTTTGCGGTTGACGTCGAGCAGGTGCGCCATCTCCCGAGTGCCCGGCAGCAGCGTGCCGGGCGGCAGCCGCCCTTCGAGGATGGCCGCGACGAGGCCTTCGGCAATCTTGCGATAGGAGGCTTGGCTTGAACCGTCATCAAGTTTGAGCAAGGGGCGCCACTTACGCATCTGGACCATCTGAAGTATCCAAAACTGGAGGTTTTAATGGGCCTAGTCTAGCGCAACAATCAGGCCTCACTTACTCCGAGGTCTTTATGAACACACGCCATGTAATCGAACTCTCTCCCTCGGGTAAAACCTTTGAAGCCGGTGATGAGCTGTTGCTGGACGCGATGCTCGCCAGCGGTTTGTCAGTGCCGTTCTCGTGTCGACGCGGTGCCTGTGGGTCGTGCAAGGTGGTGGTCACCCAAGGTGAATACCGCGCCAAGCAACTGGCCCCCGGCGCACCCGCGCCGAGCTACCCGCTGGCGGCCAATGAAATGCTGCTGTGCCAAAGCCATGCCTGCGCCGACATGCGCCTGGAAATTCCCGGCTGGTCGCTGGACACGCCCGCGCTGGTCGTCGAGTCGACAGTGCTGAGCAAGCGCGCACTGAGCTCCGACATCATCGAGTTGGTGGTGATGCCGGATATGCCATTGGCCGTGCGGGCAGGCCAGTACCTCAAGGTCCGCCTGGTCGATGGTGATTCGCGGTGCTTCTCGATCGCCAACTTGCCGGCCGACGGCGATGGGCGGCTGGTGTTTCAGATTCGCCAGGTGAGCGGCGGGCTGTTTTCCGAGACCCTGCTGGGCAGCCTTGAGGCCGGCGACCTGTTGCCGCTGGAAGGGCCTTTTGGTGCCTGCACCTGGCAGGACGATGACGCTGCGCCGGTCGTCCTGTTTGCCACCGGCACCGGCTATGCGGGTATCAAGCCGATCTTGCTGACCGCCTTGAAGCGTGATGTAGAGGTGACGTTTTACTGGGGCGGCGCGCAAGCAGCAGATTTTTACGACCGCGCATTCCTGGACCAGGCGGTCATCGACCACCCGCGTTTCCACTGGCACCCAGTATTGGCCTCGCAGGGCAAGGTGCAGGAAGTCGCGCTAGGCCACGGGCACCGTTGGGAAGCCGCTCAGGTGTATGCCTGCGGTAATGGCGGCATGATCAGCCAGACGCGTGCCAAGTGCCTGGAAGCAGGTTTACCGAGCCATCGGTTTATCGCCGAAGCCTTTGTGCCCAGCGGCCAGTCGAGCGCCGACGCGCTGCTCAAGACCCTGGATGACACCTGGGAAAAGGTCGGCCCGAGGTATTCGCTGGACGGCATGCTCGCCGCTCGTGAAAAAACCATCCGCGCCCTGGCAGCGATTGCCAGCCAGCTCAAGGTCGGCATGACCACCGGGGAAGCCCTCGACATGGCCGCCGAGCAGTTGCAGGCCATGGGCGCCTCCCACACCTGGCACCCGACGTACATCCGTTTTGGCGACGACACGGTTCGCCCACCGAGAGAAGGCATTGACCCACTGCGCCCGCTGCGTGCCAGCGATATCGTGGTGGTCGACCTCGGCCCGGTGTGGGACGGCTACGAGGGCGACTATGGCGACACCTTTGTTTTCGGCGAGTCAGCGCTGCACCGCGATTGCTTCAAGGCCGTGCATGAAGTGTTCGATGAAACCCGCGAGGCCTGGAAGCGTGGCATGACCGGCTGTGAACTCTATGACTTTGCCGAGGAACGGGCCGTTTCCAAGGGCTGGCGGTTGTCGCGCAACCTGGCCGGCCACCGTATTGCGGATTTCCCCCACGCACTGTTCGGCACCACGGAATTGGCCGAGCTTGAGATCACACCGAGTGAAATGGTGTGGGTGCTGGAGATCCAGCTCTGCCACCCCACCGAGCCGGTTGGTGGGTTCTTTGAAGATATCCTGATGCTTGAAGCTTGAAGGGCTGAGGCACTCTAGGTGTTAGGTAGGAGGTTTCCCGAGTTTCCCTGAACTATATGGGCGCAGTCGGCTCATACAGCCATTGCCAATCACGGCAATTATTTCTGTGCGATAGGGACATCACCTGTGAAATATGCAATCTGCGCCACCTTGCTGCTGTCACTGAGCGGCTGCCTGACCATGTCGGGTGAATACACCGTGACGGCTCAGGACGCCTCCGGCGCCCCGTTAACCAGGCTCGGCACCTTCACCGCCGAGGGCCATAACATTTACCCCATACGCAATGCGTTCTGCCTCAATGCGCCGGGGGCGACGGTCATCATTCGCGATGCCCGGACCGGCGAGGAACTGCGCAGCGAAAGCCCTTATCACTGCCGTTAAGCCTCAAAAAAAGGATTTCCATGAGAGCGTTTCTGATAGCAGGCCTGGCCGTGGCCGTAAGTGGCTGCGGCAATATTTCCAATATCCGTGCTTACAACACGGCCTATGTTGAACCCACATCCGGGGATACCGCACGTTTGCGGCGGGTGCCTGGCGCCGGGGTGATGGCCGTGTCCGAATCCGGCTTTGCGGGTCAGAATAATGGCCGCAGCCTGGGCATGCCCGAGAGCAACCGCCGGGTGGAGGCGCAAGGCTCGGCGCGTAGCGAACTGAAGGTGCCGGCGAACAAGCCTTTTGCCATGAACTTCCAGAGTGAGGGCTATGTTTCTGGCGGCAATTCCTACAGCTGCAGGCAGAGCTTTCACTTCACCCCCAAGGCCGGGCAAGATTACGAACTGATCCTGCTGGACGGTGGCCAGTGCCTGATTGCATTGCAGCGCCTGAACCCGACGGGGAAACCGCAGAACGTGCCGGTAGAGAAGGCCAAGCTGTGCAATGCGATGGATATGTTTTAGGCCGCAAGCCAGACCTGTTTAACCACAACGCCGATCAATGTTGATCGGCGTTGTGGTTTTTACCTGCGCTTATCAGAGCTTCGGCAGTTGCCCCACACGGCCGATCATTTCCGTGACGATCTGCAGGTCCAACAGGAACTGCTCGACGGTCTTGAACTCACCGTCGGTGTGCCCGGTGTACTTCACGTCCGGCTTCGCCAGGCCGAATTGCACGCCATTGGGCAGCTCATGCACGGAGGTCGCGCCGGCTGAGGTGCCGAACTTGTGCTCCATGCCGAGGTTTTCGCTGGCCACGGCCAACAGCGCTTTGACCCACTCACCTTCAGGGTTGCGATACATCGGTTCTGCCACCGAGTAAGTGACGTCCATGGCCACTTTGGTGTGTTTGTCCCAGGCGCTGATTTTCTCTTCGATCTCGGCCTTGAGTTTTTCCGGCGACTTGCCCTTGGGAATGCGCAAGTTCACCGCCAGTTTGAAGGCTTTGGCGTCTTGGCCAACAAAGGTCAGCGAAGTGGTCAGCGGCCCCATGAATGCATCGGAGAAGCCCACGCCCAACTTGCCGCCCAGGTAATCCAGGCCCCAGTTGTCGGCGGCATATTTTGCGGCGTCGGTGATGTGGTTGTGCTTGAGGGCGATCTTGCCGTCGACGCTGTGGATCAGCTCCAGCATACGTGCGACCGGGTTCACGCCGGTTTCCGGCTCGGACGAGTGCGCGGACACACCGGTGACCGTCAGCTTGACCTCTTTGCCCACCACCTTGGCCGCCACGGTGAAGTCAGCGCCATTATTTTTGGCGTATTCATCGCCGGCTTTTTGCAGGTTGGCCGCCAGCTCCGCAGGCTTGTCGCTGAGCAGAGTGGCCACCGACACCGAAGGAATCTGGTTGGTGGCCGCGCCGCCGGTCATGGCGATGATTTCTGCGCCTTTGCCGTCACCTTTGCGCACCGGAAAGCTTGCCATGACGGTGCCGTAGCCTTTTTCGGCAATCACCACCGGGTAGCCGCCATCCAGCGCCAGGTTGTATTGCGGCGTCGGGTTATGCTCGAAGTAGTAAGGAATGGCGTCTCCGGACGTTTCCTCGGTGGTGTCCACTAGCAGCTTGAAGTTGCGCGCCAGTGGCAGCTTTTCTTCCTTGATGACCTTCATCGCATACATCGTCACCACGATGCCGTTCTTGTCATCCTCGGTGCCACGGCCGTACATGCGGTCGCCGATCAGGGTGACTTTGAACGGGTCGAGCCTGGTGCCGTCCTTGAGCACCCAGTTTTCCGGGGTCACTGGCACCACGTCGGCGTGGGCGTGAATGCCGACCACTTCATCGCCGCTGCCTTCCAGGGAGATTTCATACACGCGGTTGTCGACGTTACGGAAGTTCAGGTTGAAGGCTTTGGCCAGGCCCTGGATCTTGTCGGCGATCTTGAGGAATTCCGGGTTCTTGTAC
>NZ_VBVZ01000038.1 GCF_005863185.1 Pseudomonas edaphica | reverse complement strand
GGGCGTGGACAACGTCGGGGCCTTTATTGCCGAGCCGATCCAGGGTGCCGGTGGCGTGATCGTGCCGCCTGAGACCTACTGGCCGCGCATCAAGGAAATCCTCGCCAAGTACGACATCCTGTTCGTCGCCGACGAAGTGATCTGCGGTTTTGGCCGCACCGGTGAGTGGTTTGGCAGTGATTTCTACGACCTCAAGCCCCACATGATGACCATCGCCAAAGGCCTGACCTCGGGTTACATCCCCATGGGCGGCTTGATCGTGCATGACGACGTGGTTGCCGTGCTCAATGAAGGCGGCGATTTCAACCACGGCTTCACCTATTCCGGTCACCCGGTGGCCGCCGCCGTGGCCCTGGAAAACATCCGCATCATGCGTGATGAAAAAATCATTAAGCGGGTGCACGAAGAAGCGGCACCGTATTTGCAGAAACGTCTGAGGGAACTGGCTGATCACCCGCTGGTGGGTGAAGTGCGCGGTGTGGGCATGCTCGGGGCGATTGAGCTGGTGCAGGACAAGGCCACGCGCAAACGTTACGAAGGCCGTGGTGTGGGCATGATCTGCCGCACGTTCTGCTTCGAGAATGGCCTGATCATGCGCGCCGTGGGCGACACCATGATCATTTCGCCGCCGCTGGTGATCAGCAACGCGGAAATCGACGAGCTGGTGACCAAGGCTCGCCACTGCCTGGACCTGACTTTGGCGGCATTGCAGGGCTAAGTGCTAGGCTCAGAACGCAGCGGCTTTCGGGCGCTGCATTCTGAGCAGCTATAAATGAGGCTTTGGTTGAAAGCCGGCCTCGGAACTTGCCAGACTGTCGCCCTGTTTTGTTGCCCTTTAGACGGGCCGCTTAACACTGTAAGAACGTGGCCCAAAAAAGAAAAATTGGAGCATCACCAAATGAAGGCATTAGGTTTGAAGAACGCTGGCAAGACCCTCCTCGCCTTGTCCCTGTTGGGCGCAATGGCGGGCGCGGCCCAGGCAGACGATAAAGTCCTGCATGTGTACAACTGGTCCGACTACATTGCACCGGACACCATCGCCAACTTTGAAAAAGAGTCGGGCATCAAGGTGGTGTACGACGTTTTTGACAGCAACGAGACCCTCGAAGCCAAGTTGCTGGCAGGCAAGTCCGGTTACGACATCGTCGTGCCGTCGAACAACTTCCTCGCCAAGCAGATCAAGGCCGGTGTCTATCAGGAGCTGGACAAGTCCAAGCTGCCTAACTACGACAACCTGAACAAATCCCTGCTTAAAGCCGTGTCGATCAGCGACCCGGACAACAAGCACGCCTTCCCGTACATGTGGGGCTCGATCGGCATCGGCTACAACCCGGAGAAGGTCAAGGCTGCACTGGGTATCGACAAGATCGACTCGTGGGACGTGCTGCTCAAGCCTGAAAACATCGCCAAGCTGAAAAGCTGTGGTGTGAGCTTCCTTGATTCGCCAACCGAAATGCTCCCGGTGGCACTGCACTACCTGGGCCTGCCGACCGACACCCAGAAGAAAGCTGACCTCAAGCAAGCTGAAGACCTGTTCCTCAAGCTGCGTCCATCGATCGGCTACTTCCACTCGTCCAAGTACATCTCGGACCTGGCCAACGGCAACATCTGCGTAGCCGTGGGTTACTCGGGTGACATCCAGCAGGCCAAGTCCCGCGCGGCTGAAGCCGGTGGCAAGGTCAAAGTGGCCTACGACATTCCGAAAGAAGGCGCCGGCAGCTTCTTCGACATGGTCGCCATCCCTAAAGATGCCGAAAACGTCGACGCCGCCTACAAGTTCATGAACTACCTGCTCAAGCCGGAAGTCATGGCCTCGATCACCAACAGCGTGCGTTTCCCGAACGGTAACGAGAAGGCTACCGCACTGGTCGACAAAGACATCACCAGCGACCCGGGCATCTACCCGCCAGCCGATGTGCAGGCCAAGCTCTACGCCATTGCTGACTTGCCGGCTGCAACCCAGCGTGAAATGACACGCAGCTGGACCAAGATCAAATCGGGTAAATAAACGTTGAAACCTGTGGGAGCGGGCTTGCCCGCTCCTGCACAAACCCGTTCACAAAAATTAAATGACAGAAAGTTTTGCCGGATCGGTTTATCGAGGGTAAGTTGCGCGCCGGTTTTGTTGCCGGGCAACAACTTTAAGGCCCAACTATTTAAGAGGACCTCCACTTGCCAATTTCTTTATTTCGCAAAGCCATGCTGGTGGGTGCAGGTATCACGCTGGCTGTGAGCGTGCAGGCCGCACCGACGGTGCATATTTATAACTGGTCGGACTACATTGGCCCGGACACCCTGGCCAACTTTGAAAAGGCGACAGGCATCAAGCCCGTGTATGACGTGTTTGATTCCAACGAAACCCTGGAAGGCAAGTTGCTCGCCGGTCGTACCGGTTACGACGTGGTGGTGCCGTCCAACCATTTTCTCGGCAAGCAGATCAAGGCTGGCGCGTTCCAGAAGCTCGATAAGTCATTGCTGACAAACTATGCCAACCTCGACCCGGCGCTGCTAAAGCGCCTGGAAAAGAACGATCCAGGTAACCAGTATTCCGTGCCGTACCTGTGGGGTACCAACGGCATTGGCTACAACGTCGATAAAGTCAAAGAAGTGCTGGGCGTCGACCATATCGATTCCTGGGCCGTGCTGTTCGAGCCGGAGAACATGAAGAAGCTCGCCACCTGTGGCGTTTCGTTCATGGACTCGGCCGATGAAATGCTGCCGGCGGTGCTCAACTACATGGGCCTGAACCCCAACAGCACCAACCCTGAAGACTACAAGAAGGCCGAAGAGAAGCTGCTCAAAGTGCGGCCCTACGTGACCTATTTCCATTCTTCCAAATACATCTCGGACCTGGCCAACGGCAACATTTGCGTGGCAGCCGGTTTCTCCGGTGATGTGTTCCAGGCCAAGGCCCGTGCGGCCGAGGCTGGCAAAGGCGTGAACATCGCCTACACGATTCCCAAAGAAGGCGGCAATTTGTGGTTTGACGTGCTGGCGATTCCCAAGGACGCCACCAACGTCAAAGAGGCCCACGCCTTCATCAACTATTTACTGCAACCTGAGGTGATCGCTCAGGTCAGTGATCAAGTCGGTTACGCCAACCCTAACCCAGGCGCGGACAAACTGATGGAGCAATCGATACGCACTGACGCAGCGGTTTACCCACCGCAGGCGGTTCTCGACCGGACGTTCGTCAACTTCGAGCTACCCCCGAAAGTGCAACGTTTAATGACCCGTAGCTGGACCAAGGTCAAGACGGGCAAGTAAAGCTCAAACTATCCAAGGTTTTGCCCGTCTTGGGCGAACCTCAAATTTTGTTGGGAGTTTCGTAAATGGCAGTTGCCTCCGGCGCCTATAAGAAAGCCCTCGAGGGCGACCAGACACCGAAAAAGGTGTTGGTCAAAATCGACCGGGTCACGAAGAAGTTCGACGAGACGATTGCCGTGGACGATGTGTCCCTGGAAATCAAAAAAGGCGAGATCTTCGCCTTGCTCGGCGGCTCGGGTTCGGGCAAATCCACCCTGCTGCGCATGCTCGCAGGCTTCGAGCGCCCAACGGAAGGTCGCATCTACCTCGACGGTGTGGACATCACCGACATGCCGCCCTACGAGCGGCCGATCAACATGATGTTCCAGTCCTACGCCTTGTTCCCACACATGACCGTGGCGCAGAACATCGCCTTCGGCCTGCAACAGGACAAGATCCCCAAGGCTGAAGTCGACGCCCGCGTGGCCGAGATGCTCAAGCTGGTGCAGATGAGCCAGTACGCCAAGCGCAAGCCGCACCAGCTGTCCGGTGGCCAGCGCCAGCGTGTGGCGTTGGCACGTTCCCTGGCCAAGCGCCCGAAACTGCTGCTGCTCGATGAGCCGATGGGCGCATTGGACAAAAAGCTGCGTTCGCAGATGCAGCTGGAACTGGTGGAAATCATCGAGCGCGTGGGCGTGACCTGCGTGATGGTGACCCACGACCAGGAAGAGGCCATGACCATGGCCGAGCGCATCGCGATCATGCACCTGGGCTGGATCGCGCAGATCGGCAGCCCGATCGACATCTACGAAACCCCAACCAGCCGCCTGGTGTGCGAGTTCATCGGCAACGTGAACATTTTCGACACCCAAGTGGTGGACGACGCCGAAGGCCACGCGGTGCTCAAGTGCCCGGACCTGGACCGCGACATCTACGTGGGCTACGGCATCGCCACCTCGGTGGAAGACAAGTCGGTGACCTACGCGATCCGCCCGGAAAAGCTGCTGGTCACCACCGAAATGCCGACCTGCGAGCACAACTGGTCCAGCGGCAAGGTGCACGACATCGCCTACCTGGGCGGCCATTCGGTGTTCTACGTGGAACTGCCAAGCGGCAAGCTGGTGCAGTCCTTCGTGGCCAACGCCGAACGCCGTGGCCAGCGCCCAACCTGGGGTGACCAGGTGTACGTGTGGTGGGAAGACGACAGCGGCGTGGTACTTCGCTCATGAACATGAAGAAGTTCAAACGCCAGCTGCAACGAATAACACCCGGTGGCCGGCATGTGGTCATCGGGATCCCTTTCCTCTGGCTGTTCCTGTTTTTTGCGCTGCCGTTCTTCATCGTCCTGAAGATCAGCTTTGCCGAAGCCGACGTGGCGATCCCGCCTTACACCGAGATCTACACCTTCGTTGAGCAAAAGCTGCAATTGGTGCTCAACCTGGGCAACTACGCGATGCTCGGCGACGATGAGTTGTACATCGCCGCCTACCTCGGCTCGCTGAAGATGGCGTTTTTCAGCACGATTTTGTGCCTGTTGATCGGCTACCCGATGGCCTACGCCATTGCCAGCGCGCGCAAAGAGATGCAGACCGTGCTGGTGCTGCTGATCATGATGCCGACCTGGACCGCGATCCTGATCCGCGTGTATGCGTGGATGGGCATCCTCAGCAACAACGGGTTGCTCAACGGCTTCCTGATGTCCATCGGGCTGATCAACGAGCCGCTGCAGATCCTCAACACCAACATTGCGGTGTATATCGGCGTGGTCTATTCGTACCTGCCGTTCATGATCCTGCCGCTGTACGCCAACCTGGTTAAACACGACCAGAGCCTGCTGGAAGCCGCATCGGACCTGGGTTCGAGCACCTTCAACAGCTTCTGGAAAATCACCGTGCCGCTGTCCAAGAACGGCATCATCGCCGGTTGCATGCTGGTGTTTATCCCGGTGGTGGGCGAGTTCGTGATTCCTGAACTGCTCGGCGGCCCGGAAACCCTGATGATCGGTAAAGTGCTGTGGCAAGAATTCTTCAACAACCGTGACTGGCCGGTGGCGTCTGCCCTGGCGGTGGTGATGCTGGCGATCCTGATCGTGCCGATCATCCTGTTTAACCGCAGCCAAGCCAAAGAGATGGAGGGCAAGATATGAAGCGCTTCAGTTTCTCGAGTTTCATGCTGGTAGCGGGGTTGCTGTTTATCTACCTGCCGATGCTGATCCTGGTGATCTACTCGTTCAACGAATCCAAACTGGTGACGGTGTGGGGCGGTTGGTCGATCAAGTGGTACGTGGGCTTGCTGGACAACACCCAGTTGATGGGCTCGGTGGCACGCTCTCTGGAAATCGCCTGCTACACCGCCGTTGCGGCGGTGGCATTGGGTACGCTGGCGGCGTTCGTGCTGACCCGTATCAGCCACTTCAAGGGCCGCACGCTGTTCGGCGGCCTGGTGACTGCGCCATTGGTGATGCCCGAAGTGATCACCGGTCTGTCGCTGTTGCTGCTGTTCGTGGCGATGGCGCAGATGATCGGCTGGCCCCAGGAACGTGGCATCGTCACCATCTGGATCGCCCACACCACGTTCTGTGCGGCGTATGTGGCGGTCGTGGTGTCGGCGCGCTTGCGTGAGCTGGACCTGTCGATCGAAGAAGCGGCGATGGACTTGGGTGCACGGCCATGGAAGGTGTTCTTCCTGATCACCATCCCGATGATCGCGCCGTCCCTGGCAGCGGGCGGCATGATGTCGTTCGCGCTGTCGCTGGACGACCTGGTACTGGCCAGCTTCGTGTCGGGGCCGGGTTCGACTACGTTGCCGATGGAAGTGTTCTCGGCAGTACGTCTGGGGGTTAAACCCGAGATCAACGCCGTGGCCAGTTTGATTCTGCTGGCGGTGTCGCTGGTGACCTTCCTGGTGTGGTTCTTCAGCCGTCGGGCCGAAGAGATGCGCAAGAAGGCGATCCAACAAGCCATCGAAGAAGCGGCGGCGGACGGTTGGCAGCAACCGGACAAGCGCCGGGCGCCTGCGCCGGTCTAACTGGCGCAACACGTAAACAATGTGGGAGCTGGCTTGCCTGCGATAGCGGTGTGTCAGTCGAAGGATGAGTCGACTGACATGGCCTTATCGCAGGCAAGCCAGCTCCCACATTTGATTGCATTTCAAGTCAGCTATGCAGCCCACGGCGATTTGCGAATCACCTCGACAAAGTTCATCGGCTTGAACCCCGGCTCCTGATCCACCAACACATCGGTCTTCACGTTGCCAAACGTGGTCCGCGGGCGATGGCGCAAGCCGTCGGCAAACGCGCAGATGATGCATTCCTTGAACCCTTCGCCGCGTGGATGCGCATGCACCACGGCCTCGCGCTGCACGCTGGAAAAGGCGGCGTAGTCCATGCCCAGCACATCCATCTCGACACCAGCGGTCACCAGCGCCACGGTCGGGCGCAAGTGCTGCGGTACACCCGGCGTGGTGTGCAGGGCGATCGACAGCCAGACTTGTTCGATATCGTCATCGCTCAGCCCGTAAGGCTTGAGGAACGCGGCCGCTGCGTTGGCGCCGTCCACTTCGAAACGCTCGTTGTCACTGCGATGGCCTTCGAGCAGGCCCAGGTCATGGAACATCGCGCCGACGTAAAGCAGTTCCGGGTTGTAGGCCAACTGCTTGCGCTCACCACTCAGGGCACCGAACAGAAACACCCGGCGCGAGTGGTGGTAAAGCAAGTCGGACTCGACGTCGCGGATGTATTCGGTGGTGGCCTTGGCCAGGGCGCTGTCCGGGATCTGGATGCCTGCGATGGCGTTGCTCATGGTCGTTCTCCTCAACAAAGCGCCGGGGGTGGCGCCGATGAGTGAAGTCTGGTCGCGTACCCGCGATGGGGCTATCGCGGCGAGGGTGCGATGTCGGCCAATGTGGCTCGATATCAAGCCACATGCGGTCAAATGTGGGAGCCGGCTTGCCTGCGATGCTGACGACTCGGTCTGTCAGTTAGACTGAGGGGAGGCCATCGCAGGCAAGCCAGCTCCCACAGGGGTTTATGTTCCTCCAGTAGAAGGTGTGTTGTTCATGGGCAAAACCGTCGCCATCCTGATCTTCCCCGGCGTCCAGTCACTGGACGTGACCGGCCCCATGGATGTGTTCTGCGAGGCCAACCGTTTCCTGCTGCCCGAAGACCATTATCAGCTTGAAGTGATCGGCCTGGGCCACGGTACGATGGCCGCCTCTAACGGCCTTTCATTGCAGGCCCATCGGCATTACCCCGAAGCCCTGCAAGCCTACGACTTGCTGCTGGTCGCTGGTGGCCCTCAGCTGCCCTTCGAGGATTTCGGCGCCCAGTTTGATGATTGGCTGCGCGGTGCCGCCGCCCGCGCACAGCGCTTTGGCTCGATCTGCAATGGCGCCTTCATGCTGGCGCGCGCCGGGTTGCTCGATGGCAAAACCGTCACCACGCACTGGAACGATGCCGCCGACCTGGCGCGCCTGTGCCCCTCGGCCCAGGTGGATGCCGACCGTCTCTACGTGCAGGACGGTAATCTCTACACCTCGGCGGGCGTCACGGCCGGCATTGACCTGTCGCTGTACCTGCTGGCCCAGGATCACGGCCCGGAAGTTGCGCTGAGCGTGGCCAAGCGACTGGTGGTGTTCACCCAGCGCTCGGGCGGGCAGTCGCAGTTCAGCCCGTTCCTCACGCCTCACGCCGAAAGCACTTCGGCGGTGGCGTTGGTGCAGCTTTACGTACTGGCGAACTTGACCGGGGATTTGACCATTGCCGATCTGGCCAAGGCGGCCAACATGAGTGCGCGTAATTTCTCTCGGGTATTTGCTCGTGAGGCGCGCATAACGCCTGCCGAGTTTGTCGAGCGGGCGCGAGTGGACGCGGCGCGGGTGATGCTCGAAAGCAGCCCCGCACCGCTCAAGACTGTGGCCTATCAATGCGGTTTCCGTGACGCCCAGCACATGCGCAGTGTGTTCAACCGCCGGCTGGGCGTGACGCCGCAACAGTTCCGGCTTAACTTTGCGGCGCCGGTGTGAGCGTGTCGTAGGCTTCCAGCGCGCGCAGCGAATAGATGTACGCAGCACCGGCATTCAGCGAGATGGCGGTGGCCAGGGTGGCGGCAACTTCTTCTCGGGTCGCGCCGGCCTTGATCGCCGCGTCGGCATGCGCGGCGATACAGCCGTCGCAGCGCGTGGTGATGGCCACGGCGATGGAAATCAGCTCACGGGTCTTGGCGTCGAGTACTTGGTTTTCCTCGGCAGCCTCGCCCAGCGCCATGTAGGCTTTGACCATCTTCGGGTTGCTCTTGCCCAGCGCGCCAAAGGTTTTATTCACGTTAGCAAGCAAGTTGGACCAGTTATTGAACATTGCGGTAACTCCTGAACGGGTTGGGTGTGAAGCCAGTGTGCGCGGTTCAGGTTTGGCGCTTTTGTTCGATCCACTCACCTTTTTGACCGATGCTCGCAAATGAACTCCATCGACACCCTGATTGCGTTGGCCAACCTGCGCGGCAGTCTGGATCTGCGCTGCCAGTTCCAGGGCGCGTGGGCCATGGACCACGGGCCTGAGCCGCTGGGCGTGGCGCCGTATCACATTGTGCTGGCGGGCACCTGCCACGCCGAGTTGTCGGGCGGCCAGCAGGTGACGCTGGAGGAGGGCGACATCCTGTTGATGCCCGGTGGCGCGACGCACCTGGTACGCAGCCAGGGCGCGCGGGTCAAGCCGGTGGCGCAGACCGTCATCGAGGGCGGCCTGTTGCCGATCCACCGCCTGGGAGGAGAGCAGCCGGACGTGGATATGCTCTGCGGCAACTTTCACTACAACCGCCAGTCGTTGTTGCTTGGTGCGTTGCCGGAATTTTTGGTGGTATCCAGCCGTGAGTGGCAGGGCGATGGGCAGTTGGCCGCGTTGATTGCTTTACTGCGCAGCGAGGCGGACGGCCAGCAACTGGGCGCACGCTCGTTTATCGACGCGCTGTCGTCGGCCTTGTTCACTCTGATCCTGCGCACCTGGCTGACCCGCCAGGCGCCGGTGGCGGGCACCTTCGCGTTGCTCGCCGACAAGCGCCTGAGCAAAGCCTGGCAGGCGATGCTGGCCGAGCCCGGCCATGAGTGGACCATCGACAGCCTGGCGGCAGCCGCCACCATGTCGCGGGCAACCTTCATGCGGGCGTTTGTGAAAGTCGCGGGCGTGTCGCCGTGGGTGCTGCTGACGCAGCTGCGCATGGAGCTGGCATTCAACCTGCTGCGCCAGTCGCGCCTGAGCCTGCTGGATATCGCGGCGCAGGTGGGTTACCAGTCCCAGGCGGCGTTCAGCAAGAAGTTCAAGGAAACCTATGGCGAGGCGCCGGGGCGGATGCGGGCGAACACAGACTAACTGCGATAGCATCAACTCGGTCTGCCTGATGGACCGAGTTGATGCTATCGCAGGCAAGCCAGCTCCCACACAAGCCAGCTCCCACATTGATCGGGTTTACAGGCTGTTACCGGGCAGGCAACAGCTTCAGCGTGCCACGGGTATTCGCCGTCACCTCTTCCTCACTGAAATGCGCCTGCTCGTACCCACCCTCGATATAGGTTTCCGCCTGGTCGCCATAGTGCGAGTCAAACGGCACCCCGCTTTGCCCCACGGGGTTGATGGTCAATGCATGGGCCGGGTCGGCAAAGTCGATCAGGCGCCGGGTCGACGGGCCATAGGTCACGGGCCACGGCGCAGGGCCGATCATGGCCGATTGGTTATTCGGCACTTCGTGGGTGCCGGGCGCCGGGAATGGGCCGACGTTGAAAATCTTGTCCAGTGGCTTCTGCATGCCCAACGGATGCCCATGGGTCAGGGTATGGGCCTTGCCCCACTGCCATTGCGACGGGTCATCGCCAAAGGTGGCCTTGAGGTGCGCGAGGCTGTTGTCCCAGGCGAGTTTTACCGTGTCCGCGCGCTTGCCGTTCCACCATGGCGAGTCCGCCGAGGCGGCCAGGCGTGGCAGTGCGGCGTCGATCACCCGCGTGGTGATCAGGGTTTTGAACATCGCATCGCCCAGTTTCGGGTGGAAGGCCGCGTCGGTGAGGTTGAACAGAAACTGGTTGAACAGCGTGGCGCTGGTGGAGTCCAGCGGGTAGTCGCCTCTCCAGCTTGCAAGCTGCTCCACCAGTTTCAACTGCGCCGGGTCCTTGACCACTTCACGCAGCACCGGCAACAGCGGCGCCAGCAGGCGTGGGCCGTAGGCGGTGGTGGTGCCCAATTGCAAGGCCTGGCTGTTGTTCACGTCCCACTTCACGCTTTTATCGCTCAACTGCGTGTTCAACTGCTGGCCGCGGTCGGCGAGGTTGTAGTAACCAGGGATTTCCATGCCGGTGGGTGAGGCCGGTTGGGCGTTGGCCGACACCACATAACCACGGGCCGGGTTTTCTTCCTGTGGGTTGGCGCTGAACGGGTAGAAGCCCAATTTGTCCGCCTGGGCGGTGCTGCCGTCGAGAATGAATGCCGGGTTAACGCCGGCCGGGCGGATCGGCAACTGCGCCGCCGCCCACCAACCGATATCGCCCTTGGCATTCGCCCACACGATATTCAGGCCCGGCGCGGACACCTTGGCAGCGGCGGCGCGCACTTTGGCCAGGGTGTCGGCGCGGTTGAGTTCGTAGAAGCCTTCGAGGATAGGGTTTTCGGTGTCGAGGAACGCCCACCACATGGCAATCGGCGTGCTGCCGGCATTCTCGCCCAGCACGTCATTGATGATCGGGCCGTGGGGCGACTGACGCAGGGTGAGCGTCACCGGCGCCTGGCCCTTGACCGCAATCTGCTGTTCGCTGCTGGTCATGTTGACCCATTGGCCGTGGTACCAGACCTGGTTGGGGTTGTCCGGGTTGACCTTTTCGGCGATCAGGTCGAGGTCATCGTTCTGGAACATGGTCAGGCTCCAGCCGAAATCCAGGTTGTGTCCCAGGAACGCCACCGGCACCAGTGCGTTGTGATAGCCGTACAGCTCAAAACCTGGCGCCGACAATTGCGCCTCGTACCACACCGACGGCACCGAGAAACGGATATGCGGGTCACCGGCCAGCAACGGTTTGCCGCTTTTGGTGCGGCTGCCGCTGATGGCCCAGGCGTTGCTGCCTTCGAACTGCGGCAAACCGTTGTCGGCCAGGGCCTTGTCGCTCAAGGTGGCAAGGGCGCCGAGGGATTTCCAGTCACTGGCGGCCAGGTTGAGGGCGCCCTTGGGTTGCCAGTCGAGGTCGAAGACTTTCAGGTAGTCGCTGCCGAGCTGGTCGCGCACGTAAGTCAGCAGCGGCTCGGTACGAAACGCGGCAGCAAAGCTGTAGGCCATATACCCGGCAACACTGATGGTGTCTTCGGCGGTAAACCGTCGTTTAGGAATGCCCAGCACGTCAAACTCCACGGGGCTGGCGTGGCTGTCCTGATATTGGTTGATGCCATCCAGGTAGGCTTGCAAGGCCTTCCAGGCTGCCGAGTCGTGGTCCATGTGCTCGACGTAACTCAAGGCGCGCTCGCGAATGCGCAGGCTGCGAAACAGCTTGTCGGTCTCCAGCACCTTCGGCCCCAGCACCTCGGCCAGCTCGCCACGGGCCAGGCGCCGCATGATTTCCATCTGGAACAGCCGGTCCTGGGCATGCACATAGCCCAGGGCGCGGTACAGGTCGGTCTCGTTCTCGGCGCGAATGTGCGGCACGCCACGGTCGTCATAACGCACCGTGACCGCGCCTTGCAGGTTGGCCAGTGTCTCGGTGCCCTGGCGGGTCGGTTGCTTGCTGTACACATACCAGCCAGCGCCGGCCAAGAGGGCGGCAATCAGGATAGCGAGCACGGTCAGGCTGCGTTTCATGGACGGTCCTTGAGTCAGTCACCTTGAAGGTCAACGGAGTCTAATCGGTTTGGCGAGAACTGCGGGAATTGCTGATACGCCGCAGCGACAGCCGAGGTTCAAGTGCCGAATGTGTCGACTACGCTACTATTGCGCCGGTCATCTTTGAGCTTTTTTCCATGACTTGCGCCACGCAACCTACCCCAGACTCCAGCCGCCCCGAGGTTGCCTACGCGTGCTGCCTGGAAGCGCCCTCGTTGATCGGCCGGTTTTTGCAGCACCCGCCACAGGGCTTTGACGCCCGGCTGTCCGCCCAGGGCCTGCCGTACTTCTTCACGCCATTTGACCTGCTGACGACGGCTGAAGACGAGTTCGTGAACCGTGTGCGCGGTTGGCCCGGGTTTGGTCTTTGGAATGCGTGGCTGCGCATCGACAGCTGCTTTGTCGGCACCACGGTCAGCGAATATTCGCCATTGCCCCGCAACGTGCCACCCCAGGACCTCGCGCAGTGGCTGCAAGAAGAGTGCGCGCCGCAGCGCAAACTCACAGTCGTCAAAGATCTGCCCTGTGACTCGCCGCTGCTCAGCGATGCAGACAACCGCTACGCCCAAGCCTTGATCGAGGACTGTACCCGGCGCGGCTTTATCTGCCTCGAAGGCCAGGCGCTGGCCTATGTGCCGATCAACTTCAGCACCATCGACGAGTACCTGGCGCGTTTGTCCCACAGCCGTCGACGCAATATCCGACGCAAACTGCGCAGCCGCGAGGCGTTGCGGGTGGAAGTCCTGGACACTGGCGATGCGCGCTTCAACGATGAGGCGTGGCTTGCGCAGTTGTACGGCCTGTACAAGGCGGTGTACGACCAGAGCGAGATTCACTTTGACCTGCTGACCCCGGCGTTTTTCCGCAGCTTGTTGCAGGACGCCGCCAGCAACGGGCGGGTGTTCTGCTACTGGCACTGCGACGAACTGATCGGCTACAACCTGTGCTACGTAGAGGGCGACAAGCTGCTCGACAAGTACATCGGGCTCAACTACCCACAAGCGTTGGAATTCAACCTGTACTTCGTCAGCTGGTTTGTGAACCTGGAATACGCCGTGGCCAATGGGCTGAAATTTTATGTGGCGGGTTGGACCGACCCGCAGGTCAAGGCCAGCCTCGGCGCCGACTTTACCTTCACCCGTCATCTGGTCTGGATCCGCAACCCGTTGCTGCGCAAGCTCGGCAACCGTTTCCGCCATCACTTTGAAAGCGATGCGCAGTGGCAGCAGGAGAAATCCCAATGAGCCAGGACCGCGCGCCGCTGATCCTCGATTTTGACAGTGCCGTGAGTGACATTCCCGGCGCGATTACCTTGCCCATGCAGGCCTGGCAGGAAAAAATCCGCTTCGGTTGCCGCTGGGCGCAGTTCAAGGAGCTGGAAACCGCCCTGCACGCGCAGATGCCCAGCGATTACGGCTGTGTGTTCACCGGCAGCGGCGATTATCACCACCTCAGCCAGCTGCTGTTGAACCGCCTGCCGACGCAGCAGAAATTCCAACTGATCATTTGCGACAACCACCCTGACAACATGCGCTACCCGTTCGGCATCCATTGTGGCTCATGGGTTTACTGGGCCAGCCGTTTGCCACAGGTCGAGCATGTGCATGTGTTGGGCATCGGTTCCCAGGATATCGGCCTGGGCCATGCCTGGGAGAATCACTGGTCGCCGCTGCTCAAGCGCAAGCTGACTTACTGGAACGTCAACGTCGACACGCGCTGGATGAACTGGATCGGCGCCGGGCGCAGCAACCGTGCGTTCGGCAACGCCGATGAGCTGATGCGTGCGTTCCTCGCGCAGTTCGACCGTTCACTGCCGGTTTACCTGTCCATCGACAAAGACGTGCTGAGCCCCGAAGTGGTCAACACCAATTGGGACCAGGGCGAGTTTCTGGAGCAGCATTTGAACGATCTGATCGACGCTTGCCAGGGCCGGATCATCGGGGCGGACATCACCGGCGATGTGTCGGCTTACCACTATGAGAGCAAGTTCAAACGCTGGTTAAGTGCCTCCGATGGCCAGGAAGAACTGCCGCCGGCGCAGGTGCAGATCTGGCAACAGCAGCAGAACGAGCTGAATGGCCGGCTGGTGGCGCGTATCAATCAGGGGTGGCGACAATAGCTTTTAGCTGGGCGAATACGCTTTCGAAGTGTTCGTCCGTCAGCCAATGGCTGTTGCTGATCGACAGTGTGCGGCTGGCAAACGCCTGGGCCTGGCTAATGTCGCCGCCCGGTTGCAGCAAAGGGGCGACGGCGGGGTAGTCCGGCAAGGTGTGGATAAACAGGCGGGTCACGCCGAGCCCGGATGTCCACAGTTGCGCCATGGCGGCATCACGCGCCTGCGCGGTCGGCATCAGCACCATCAAAAACGGCCAGGTGCCTTGCTGCCCCAGTCGGTCCATGATCACCGCGACGCCGGGTAAGTCATTCAAGCGCGCCGCCCGGCGTAAGGCGCGGGTACGGCCTTGTTGCAAGTAGTCAGGCAAGCGCGCCAGTGCGGCGGCACCGACCTTTTGCCGATAACCGCCGAGGCGGTGCAGCGGGATATCGTTGACCGAAAAATCATCACCCACGGCGGCCACTTCATCACCCTGTGCCAGCGCCGTGCGCAACGCCTTGCCATACACGTAGTGCAAGCCGCGCGGTTGGTAAAGCAGCGCGTAACCCCAGAGTTCGGCACTGCGTTGCAGCTCCCAGCGCAGGCTCAAGGGCAGGTCTTGCGCGCACTGGCGGTGCAATGCCTGATGCAGCACCGGGTCGCGGCTGAACAGCACGCCGCCTTCGGCCGTGGTCAGGCCTTTGCCCAGCGCCAGGCTGAAAAACCCCACATCGCCTTTGAGCCCGACGCTGCGGCCATCGTCGAGGGCGCCCAGGGCTTGGGCGGCGTCTTCGATCACCACGGCGCCGACTGATTCGGCAATACGCTTGGCGGCGTCCACATCGGCCACGCGCCCGGCCAGGTGGGTGACCACCACGGCCAGGGTGCTGTCGTCGCACAGTTGCTTGAGGTGTTGCTCGTCGAGGTCAATGCTGCCGGGCTGCAAATCACAGGGCACCACCCGTAACGGCGGGCAGTAATGCGCGGCCAATGCCACCAATGGGCAGGTGTACGCAGGCACAATCAGCCGAGTGCGGCCAGGCATGCGCTGCTGCAACACGCGCAAGGCGATGATCAGCGCGGCGGTGCCGGAGCAGGGCAGTGCAGGCAGTGGAATCGAAAACTGGCGGGCCAGCGACTGGGCGAGGTCGCCCGATAAACTGAGCAAGTCCCGCCCGCGCAAGGGCAGGCCGGCGGTGGGCGGGATTTCTTTGTTCATGACACCAGTGGCTGCGAAGGTTCGGCCTCGACGGTTTTGCTCTCTTTGTCTTCACTGCGCGCCAGGCACAGGATGCCCGCGATGATCAGCGCGCCGCCGATGATTTTCGGCCAGGTCAGGGTGTCATCGAACAGCCAGACCGAGATCAGCGTCACGCTGATCAGCTCCAGGTGCGAGGCGGCAAATGCCGGGCCTACCGGCGCGTATTTGAGCAAGGTCATCCAGGTAAAAAACGCGCCGATATAGCCGACAAAGGCGCCGTAGATCCACGGTGCGCCAAACACCCGGGCCAGCCACGCGACGTCCATGGTCAACGGTTCGGCATGCACCGAGGCAAATTTGAAACTGACCTGCGCCAAGGTGTCGAAAATGATCAGCGCGAGAAAACCCAGGATATAAAAACGTTTCATCATTCAAACCCTACGACGGTCACGCCACAGGCGATCAGCATGATGCCGATCAACCGCCATTTGCTCAGGCTTTCCTTGAACAGGAAACGCCCGGCAATCATGATCACCACGATGTTGATCGAACCCAGCATCACGCCGACCGACAACGGCACCAGCGTCAGGAACGCCAGCCACAACACGAATTCGAAGACATAGCAGATCACCCCCAGCCAGATCCACGGGCGCTTGAGCATGTGTTTCCAGTGGGCGAGGCCGTCATGCTCGGCGCTGGCCGAGGCGGCGGCTTTGAACGCCAGTTGGCCGGACGTATCGACGATAACGTTGAGCATCCAGAGGATGATGGTTAACTGGCTCATGGAGTCTCGCGTCTGCTTGCAATGTCGCTGGACGCTTACAATACAGGAGCCTGCCGGCGGGGTGACTGGAGTTTGCCGGTCGAACAGCCGGCGTTCAGTTTGACGCCTTGCTCCACTGGCAATAGCAGCCCACCGCCAGGGTGTGGGTGGCATCGACTTCGCGCCCGGCCTCCAGGGCTTTGAGGATAGGCTCGATAAAGCTGTTGCTCGAATTGCACGTCAGCCCTTCGCTGTACGGCCCGAAGTACGCGAGTTTGCCGCTGCGATCCCAAATGCCTACGGCCGGAGTCGCCGGCACTTGGTCGGCGCCGAACAGGGCATTGAGCGGTTTCATTTTGCGCAAATTGTCGGGCAGTTGGCCGTGGCTGCCGGCCTTTTGCAGGGCATAGAACTCGACGCCCTGGGGCGCGTATTGCTCGATCAGTTCGCCCAGGTGCTGCTGGTTGCCGACGTTGCAGGGGCAGGCCGGGTCCCAGAAGTGCACCAGGCGAATCGGGCCTGGGCCTGCCAGTTCGGCGGGCAGGCGCAGGGCATCACCGGAAAACACCGCGGTGTGTTCGCTGAATGCGCGCAAATAGCGGCCCTGGAACCAGTCATAAGCCGCCCACAGCACGCCGGCGCAGATGACCAACAGCAGGCCGGCAAACAAGGCGGAGCGGTAGGGTTGTCGCATTCGGAACTATCCTCGAAGGTCGCGTAGCTTGCCATGCTTGCCCTGACAGATGAATATCGCAGCTCGATATTCATCTTCACCGTCAGTCTGGAAGCCTTTATGCCTGTGAGTTTTGACCCCGATCATCTGCGCGAGAGCTTGCGGCCACTGGTGGATGCGCAACCGCTCAGCGCCGAGGCGCGGGTCTACCAGCGTTTCTATGGGCTGGACCTGGCGGCGCGCAAAGTACCCGTCGTGAGCCGTTTGGGCCGTTTTGAAGTGGATGGCTTCCAGGTGGTAGCGCAGGTGTGGTGGCCGTCTGCGCCGGTGGCGACAATGTTCATGTACCACGGCTTCTACGACCATATGGGCCTGTACCGGCATGTGGTGGACTGGGCGCTGGATCAAGGTTTTGTGGTGATCGCCTGCGACTTGCCGGGCCACGGTCTTTCCAGTGGCGAGCGCGCCAGTATTGACGATTTTGCGGTGTACCAGGACGTGGTGCAGGCGCTGTTTGCGCAGGCCCACAGCTTGCAACTGCCGCAACCGTGGCACCTGTTCGGGCAAAGCACCGGCGGCGCGGTGGTGGTGGACCATTTGCTCAACCACGGCGCCGACAGCCCGGCCCAGGGCAAGACCTTCCTGCTCTCGCCCCTGGTACGGCCGCGTGCATGGGGTTGGTCGCAGGTCAGCTATTACCTGCTGCGCCCGTTCGTCAAAGGCATTGCGCGGCGGTTCAGCGAGAACACCCACGATCCCAAGTTCAAACCCTTCCTGGAAGCTGACCCGCTACAGCCGCGCCAACTGCCGACCGCGTGGGTGGGCGCGCTGGCGCGTTGGATCAAACGCATCGAAGCTGCGCCGCAAAGCCCACGGCGGCCGGTGATCGTGCAGGGAGAGGAAGATATGACGGTGGACTGGCAGCACAACTTGCAGGTGCTGCGGGGCAAGTTCGATCAGCCGCTGGTGTTGATGTTGCCGCGTGGTCGGCATCACTTGGCCAATGAGATCCCCGAGATTCGCGAAGAGTACTTCAAATTCCTGACGGATCATCTGAAGTAACACCGTTCAAATGTGGGAGCTGGCTTGTCGGGTCGCCGCATCGCTGCGATGCAGACACCTAGCTGTATCAGGCACACCGGGTTGATGCCATCGCAGGCAAGCCAGCTCCCACACAAGCCTGTTTCCACATTACTTATTGCGTCAGGCTGGAAGTGCTTTGACCTACTGCAAGTCCGGCGCGAATCGCGGCCAGCGCCGCCTTGTAATACGCCCGACCTTCAGGCGACTCCGCAAACGTGGCGAATTCTTCCAGTTCCGGGTCGGACAAATCTCGATAGACGTACAACAGCGTGTTGTTCAAGTCATTGCCGATCTGCTGCATCAGCCGCTCACGTTGGCCGTTCAACATGCCTTGCGCCTGACCGCCGCCCAACAGGCCGGGAATCATCTGGCTCAAACTGTCGGCTGCTACGCCGGCAATCGCCAGGCTGACTTCTGCGCCGGCTTCACGGGCCGGCAGCGCCTGGGCCAGGTGGCCGATGATCAGGCTGCGGGTGGCGTCGGCTTCGATGTGCGGCAGGCCCTTGGCATTTTTTGCCAACTGGTCGCGGCGCGTGGCCAGCAATTCAGCTGCAACGATTTTGCGACCCAACGGCGACTGGAAAAACGCCAGGGCAGGTTTCGGGTCCGCCAGATTTTTGCGCAATTGCGCCTCGGCCCGCTGGTCCACGGCCTGGGCGGCGAAGCGTTTATTGCTGTTATCCACCAGCGCCTGGTACACCGCCGGCGGCAGGCTATTGCGATAGCGTTGCTGTGCGGCACTCAGGGCGTCATTAAAATGCGCACGTTGTTCGGCCCAGCCGGCGACCTTGTACAACTGGTCATGGCCGTCTGCCCAGGCGGGCAAAACGCAGAACATCAGCAAGGAAAAAAACAAACGACGCATAGGGACTCCTGTCAGTCGGCCACTATTGTCCGTGTCGGGCGTAGGATTTGTCGAGAAATCCTATCAGTCACCTGACTAAAGTGTGTTCAGACGCTCGGCGGCTCTGTCGGATTCATAGGCGTATGGATACTATGCGCGCCATGCAAATATCCCTCGAACACCCGCTGCTGCAACGCATCGTCGACGACCTGGCCGAAAAAGGTTGGTCGCAGCAGAACGGCTTCCTGCCCCAGGCTCTGACCCTGGAGTTGGCGGCTGAGTGCCGTAAACGTGCGGCTGAGGGTGAATTGGCTCCGGCGGCTGTAGGACGCGGACCCGCGCAGGAGATACGCGAGGGCATTCGCGGCGACCATATCCAGTGGCTGGAGGAGGGCGACGCCGCTGTCTGCGAGACATACATGAGCGTGATGGACAGCCTGCGCCTGGCCATGAACCGCAGCCTGTTCCTGGGCCTGGAAGATTTCGAAAGCCACTTCGCGATGTATCCGCCAGGGGCGTTTTACCTCAAGCACCTGGACCGTTTTCGCGACGATGACCGGCGCATGGTCTCGGCAGTGGTCTATTTGAATGACGCCTGGTTACCTGAGCATGGCGGCCAGTTGCGCATGTACCTCAAGGGCGGCGTGGAATACGATGTGGTACCCACCGGCGGTAGCCTGGTGGTGTTCCTGTCCGGGGAGGTGCCCCACGAAGTCCTGCCCGCCACGCGCGAACGCCTGTCCCTGACCGGCTGGTTTCGCCGACGCGGTAACGAGCCGTTTTAACCATGCAAAAGATTCTGATCAGCCGCTGCCTGCTCGGGCACAAGGTGCGCTACGACGGTGGCGCCAGCGGCCCCTTCGATCAATTGGCGGCCTGGCAGGCCGAAGGCCGGGTGGTTGCGATTTGCCCGGAAGTATCAGGCGGTTTGCCGACACCGCGTCCCTCCGCCGAGATCCCGGGCGGGCAGGGCATTGATGTGTGGGA
>NZ_VBVZ01000389.1 GCF_005863185.1 Pseudomonas edaphica | reverse complement strand
ATAACGGCTCGACTATCACCATCAAAGCCGGCGACACCGTCGGCACAGTAACCGTCCCTGCGCCTAGCGATGACGTGTTCATCGACAAGAGCACCCAGACCGTCAAGATCACCGACACCGCTGGCGGCAACTTCGAGAAACTGGAAGTTGCAGGTAACGGTGCGACCACCACGATCAACGACACCATCGACAAAGTCGATGTGGTCCTGACCGCCACTACCACCGTTGGTGAAGGCGGCAACATCATCTACACCGCCAGCCTTGTGGATAAAAACGGCGCGCTGGTGACCAACATCACCAGCCCGCTGACCGTGACCCTGGACAACGGCAAAACCATCACCATCGGTGTGAACCAGTCCAGCGGCACTGTCACCACCGTTGCGCCTAACGACGTATACAAAGGCGACCAGACCGTTACCACCGCAATTAAGGGTGTAACTGGCGGCGAGCACTTCGAAAACCTGGTGCCGGGCACAACGCCGGTGAACACCACCGTCACGGACACACCTGGCACTGCGGACACCACGACCGTCACGCTGACCGCGCCAAGTGCCGTCAACGAAGGTGGCCAGATCACTTACACCGCCACCTTGAGCAACAAGGCTGGTACTGACGTCACGCTGAAGTTGGATAACGGCTCGACTATCACCATCAAAGCTGGTGACACCGTCGGCACAGTAACCGTCCCTGCGCCTAGCGATGACGTGTTCATCGATAAGAGCACCCAGACCGTCAAGATCACCGACACCGCTGGCGGCAACTTCGAGAAACTGGAAGTTGCTGGTAACGGTGCGACCACCACGATCAACGACACCATCGACAAAGTCGATGTGGTCCTGACCGCCACTACCACCGTTGGTGAAGGCGGCAACATCATCTACACCGCCAGCCTTGTGGATAAAAACGGCGCGCTGGTGACCAACATCACCAGCCCGCTGACCGTGACCCTGGACAACGGCAAAACCATCACCATCGGTGTGAACCAGTCCAGCGGCACCGTCACCGTCGTAGCACCCAACGACGTGTACAAAGGCGACCAGACCGTTACCACCGCCATCACTAACGTGACCGGCGGCGCGCACTTCGAGAATCTGGTGCCAGGCACTACGCCTGTTAACACCACAGTGACCGATACCCCAGGTACCACCGATCTCACCAGCGTCACGCTGACCGCACCAAGTGCCGTCAACGAAGGCGGCACCATCACCTACACCGCCACCTTGAGCAACAAGGCTGGCACCGACATGGTAGTCACGCTGGATAACGGTTCGAGCATCACCATCAAGCAAGGTGCGACCGTAGGCTCTGTGACCGTTGCCGCGCCTGGCGATGACGTGTTCATCGACAAGAGCACCCAAACCGTCAAGATCACCGGCACTACCGGCGGTAACTTCGAAGGCGTGACCATCACTCCGGGCGGCGCGACCACCACCATCAACGACACCATCGATGATGTGACCGTGGTGCTCAAAGCCACCGGATCGGTCGCTGAAGGCGGTCAGATTACCTACACCGCATCGCTGGTCGACAAGAACGGCGCTGCAGTGACCAACGTCGGTTCCGACTTGGTGGTAAGGCTGGATAACGGCTCGACCATCACCATCGGCAACGGCAAGTCCAGCAGCACCACCACGGCTGTTGCGCCTAACGACGCGTATGTCGGCGCCAACGATGTGAACAACAAGATTACCGGCGTAGTCAGCGGCGGCGACAAGTACGAACACCTGATCGTCGACGGCAGCACCGTCACCACCAAAGTGACGGATGTGGTCAACAACACCACCATCAGCATCACCGGCGACGCCTCGGTGACTGAAGGCGGCACTGCGCATTACACGCTGACCCTGAGCAACCCGGCGCAAACCGATGTGACCGTGACGCTCAAGTACAGCGGCACCGCCACCGATGGTTCGGACTTCAACGGCGTATACACCGTGAAGATCCCGGCGGGCGCCAGCAGCGTGCCGTTTAACATCGCCACGATCGACGACAGGATCACCGAGCCGACCGAACAGATTGTCATCACTATCGACAAGACCACCGGCGGCAACTTCGAGAACCTGGTGGTCGGCAACGGCAGCGTCAGCACCAATATCATCGATAACGATGCGCCGCCGGTCATCGACCTGGACGCCAACAACTCCAGCGGCGCGACCGGTGCCGACTACAGAACCACCTTCACCGAAGGCACCGCCGGGCCGGGTGTGTCGATTGCCGACACCGATATCAAGATCACCGATCCGGACAGCACGATGCTGACCGGTGCGACGGTCACCCTGACCAACGCACAGGCCGGTGATGCACTGAACCTGGGCAACAGCGTCAACGGCATCATCGTCAGCACCAACAACCAGACGGGCACCATCACCCTGACGTTGTCGGGCAGCGCGACGCTGGCTGATTACATGCAGCGTATCCAGAACATCACGTTCACCAACAACAGTCACGACCCAAGCACCACGCCGCGGACCATCACCGTGACCGTGACCGATGGCGGCAACTATTCCAACGTTGCCACCACCACCGTTAACGTGGTGGCAGTCAACGATCCGCCAGTCGCCACCGGCAGCGCCGTGACCGGCACCGAAGACACGCCGCTGGCGCTGACCTGGGCCAACTTCGGCGTGACCGATGTGGATTCGCCACAAGCCAGCCTGGGCGTGAAAATCACCGACCTGCCGGTGGCCGGCAAGCTGCAATACCTGGCAGCGGATGGCACCACCTGGACCAACGTGACTGCCAACCAGACCTTCACCAAGGCCCAGATCGACGGCGGCCAGTTGCGCTTTATGCCTAACGCCAACGAATCCGGCGCCGACGGTTATGGCGGCACCGGTGTTGGCAACAAGCAGGCTGATTATGCGCAGTTCAAGTTCCAGCCTACCGACGGCAAGGACCTGGGCAACAGCGCCACGGTGAAAGTCGATATCACACCCGTGGCCGATGCACCTACGCTGAACGTGGCCGATAACAATGTCGCCTCGACCGGTCTGATCAAACAGGGCTGGAACAGCATTGCCGGCCTCGGCACCAACGGGAACGGCGCGGCACCAGACGTACTGAAAAACGCCATCGACAACGCAGGTACGCCGAACAACACCAGTGTCGTCACCAATGTCGAGTCAGTCGACAATGTCAACGCCGGCTCTGGCTCCAAGATCTCCGGCCTGATGTACATGGAAGCTGGCAAGAGCTACACCTTCAGCGGCGTCGCCGATGACAGTGTGGTGGTCAACGTTGGCGGTAAAGACATTGCCAGCGGGCTATGGGCGACCAACAGCGGCAAATTCAGCGGCTCGTTTACGCCAACGGTCAGCGGTTACTACAGCCTCGAGATCTACCAAGCCAACCAAGCGGGGCCTGGCAGCTTTGACGTCAATCTGTCGATCAACGGCGGGGCGATTCAGAACTTGAGCACCAGCACCGTGCCGCTGTACACCGGCCTCACTGATTTGACCAACGCCGGTGTGACCGTGTCCGACCTGCATGGCAGCAACGGTGACGGTTATTACGTGGGCTACAAGCTTAACGAAGCCCAGGAAAACGGCACTGTGAAGCTGTCCAAGGTAACCACCGCGCTGACTGATACCGACGGTTCGGAAACCCTGAGCGTGAAGATCAGCGGCGTACCGGCAGGCTCGGTCCTCACCGACGCGTCCGGGCACACCTTCACTGCGACCAAAGGCGTGGGCGAAGTGAACGTCACGGGCTGGGACCTGAACACCCTGTCCATCAAGCCACCGACCTATTACAGCGGCCAGTTCAACCTGACCGTGACGTCGACCTCCACCGAAAGCCTCGGCGGTTCGGCGTCTACCACGGCGCAATTGCCAGTCACCGTGTACCCGGCAACCTACAACTCGGTGACGGGTACTTCGGGCAGCGACAACATTGTCGGCACTGACGGCAATGACATCGTCGTGGCCGATATCGGCGGCCTGAACGTGGTGCAGGGCAAGAACTACAACATCGCGTTCATGGTCGACAGTTCCGGCAGTATGAGCACCGCTTCAGTCAACGCGGCCAAAGCTTCGCTGACGTCGGTGTTCAACTCGCTCAAAGACAGCCTCGGCGCGAACACCTCGGGCACCGTGAACATCTTCCTGGCGGACTTCGATACCCAGGTGAACAAGTCGGTTGCGATCAATCTTAACGATCCAAATGCACTGACGTTGCTCAAGTCTGTGCTGGATTCGATGGTGTCGGGTGGCGGTACCAACTATGAAGACGTGTTCAAGGCCACTGCGAACTTCTTCCAGAGTAACCTGGCAACCAGTAACACAAGTGCCACGAACCTGACGTACTTCATCACCGATGGTCAGCCAACCTACTACCAAAGCGGCGAGCAGACGAACCCGGTGGTGGTTGATTTCTATAGCAGCAACACCACCGATGGTCGCTTGGACGATTACATCAACACCAACAACTATGTGCTGGGCAACACCTTCAACATCAACGTCAATGGCACTAACCTGCAGTTGATCGACAGTCGTGGCCAGGTCCACCAGTGGGTGCAATACCGCGGTGGCAGTTGGTACGACAACGGCGTTATCGGCACCGTGCATGCCCAGGGCGACGGGACGTTTGAAGTCTCGTACCTCAACGGCAGCGGCAGCAGCACCGACTCGTCAACCACCAGCAATGCCAACAGCGGTTTTGCACTGCTCAAAGGCTTGTCGGCGGTTGAAGCCATCGGTATCAACGGCGACGTCAGCCTCAACGACCTCAAGCCTTACGACACCGATGGCAAGCCGCAAAGCAACATCGATCCGAAGGACCTGGCCAACGCGATCCTCGGCCACACCGAAGCCACGCTGCCAGGCGCCGACACCATCAGCGGTGGCGACGGCAACGACATCCTCTTCGGCGACCTGGTGAGCTTCAGCGGGATTACCGGTGAGGGCTACAACGCACTGCAGGCCTTTGTGGCACAGAAAACCGGTGTGGCCGTCTCGGCGGTGACCACCTCGAACGTGCACCAGTACGTCACCGAGCACTACGCGGACTTCGACGTCTCCGGCGCCAAGGACGGCAACGACACGCTGTTGGGCGGCGCAGGTGATGACATCCTGTTCGGCCAGGGCGGCAACGACCTGCTGGACGGCGGCAAAGGCAATGACATCCTGTTGGGCGGCACCGGTAACGACACCCTGATCGGTGGGCCGGGCAACGACATCCTGATCGGCGGCTCGGGTGCCGACACTTTCGTCTGGAAGGCGGGCGACTTCGGCAACGACGTGATCAAGGACTTCAAGGCCTCGGAAGGTGACCGGATCGATCTCAAGGATCTGTTGAAAGGTGAGACGGACAGCACCATCGACAACTACCTCAAGATCACCACGGTAGAAGGTGTGTCGACCCTGCAAATCAGCAGTGAAGGCAAGCTCAACGCCGCCGGCGGCCTGGCCAATGCCGATGTGACCATCAAGCTGGAAGGCAACGATTGGTCGCACACCAGCATCAACTCGCTGATTACAGGCGCCGACCCGACCATCAAGATCGACCACACCTCCTAAGCTGTGATTTATCGGCCGCCCGCAAGGGCGGTCGATTTGCTTGGGCGATACGTCGCTGGCCCTGGCGGCCGGTTGCATCGCATACTCGCGACCATAAACACAGCATTGACCTATGCTGGTGAACGCGTGTGGCTCATTTTCGAGGGATTCTTATGTTTTACGTGCAACGTGATGCACAGGGAGTGCTGAGTCGCGTGGAGGCCGCCGCCTTTGCCGATTCGACCGAAACCCTGCCGGCCGATCACCATGAGATCCAGGCCTGGTACGCCAACGAAGTGGTGGAAACCAGCCTGGCCCAGCTCAAACAAAGTGACATGGAGATGATCCGGGTACTGGACGACTTGATTCAGGTACTGACCCGCAAGGGCGTGATCAGCGTCACCGACCTGCCCCCGGCGGCCCAGGCCAAACTGATGGACCGTAACCATGCACGGGAAGCGCTGGGTGGGTTGAGCCATCTGATCAATGATGAAG
>NZ_VBVZ01000388.1 GCF_005863185.1 Pseudomonas edaphica | reverse complement strand
GTTCAAGTTCCGCTCGATGTACGTCGAACAGACCGACCTGAACGCCGAGAACCAGACCACACGCCAGGACCCGCGCATCACCCGGGTAGGCAGGATCATTCGCAAGACCAGCATCGATGAGCTGCCACAACTGTTCAACGTGCTGCTGGGCAATATGTCGATGGTCGGCCCGCGCCCTCACGCCACGGCCACCAAGGCCGCCGGGGTTCCGTTTGAGCAAGCGGTCAGCGAATACAGCTCACGCCACCGGGTCAAGCCAGGCATCACCGGCTGGGCACAGATCAATGGCTACCGTGGCGAGACCGACACCCTGTTCAAAATCCAGAAGCGAGTCGAATACGACCTGGAATACATCGCCAAATGGTCGGTGTGGCTGGATCTGTACATCGTTTTCATGACGGTTCCGGCCGTCCTTTCCACCAAGGAAGTCTATTGATGAACCCTCTTAACGGATTGATCCCGTGCATCATCTCCGGTGGTTCGGGCACGCGGCTGTGGCCGGTTTCGCGGCAGAACATGCCCAAACCCTTCATGCGCATGCGCGACGACCAGAGCCTGCTGCAAAAGACCTTCCTGCGCGCCAGCCACTTGCCAGGGGTGGAGAGCATCCTGACGGTAACCAACCGCGACCTGCTGTTTCGCACCCTCGACGACTACCGCGCGGTGAACACCCAGCGATTGGCCCTCGAGCTGCTGCTGGAGCCGTTTGGACGTAACACCGCCGCCGCCATCGCCGTGGCCGCCTTGCATGTGCAGGAGCATTTCGACGCTGAAGCGCAGTTACTGGTGATGCCCGCCGACCACCTGATCCTTGATGAAGCGGCCTTCGCCCAAGCGGTAGAAAAAGCCCGCGCACTGGCCGAGGCCGGTTACCTGGTGACCTTCGGCATTCAGCCTGACCGTGCCGAAACCGGCTTTGGCTATATCGAACAAGGCGCAGCGTTAGGGGCCGGGTTTCAGGTCCGGCGCTTTGTCGAGAAGCCCGACCTGGCCACCGCCCAAGGCTATTTGGACGGCGGCAAGCACCTGTGGAATGCCGGCATGTTCTGCTTCAAGGCTGCCAGCCTGTTGGAAGAATTGGCCAGCCACGCCCCGGCAGTCCTGGAGGCTGCCAAGGCCGCACTCGAGCACAGCCAGAGCCTGCAGAACAGCAGCAGTCGCCAGCGTGAACTGAGCCCGGAAGGTTTCAGTACCGCGCCGGACATCTCCATCGACGTGGCCCTGATGGAAAAATCCGCAAAGGTCGCGGTCGTGCCCTGCAACATTGGCTGGAGCGATATCGGCTCCTGGGAAGCGCTGCGCCAACTCACCCCCAGTGATGACAATGGCAACCAGATCAATGGCGAGGCGATCCTGCACGACGTGCATAACTGCTACATCGACTCGCCCAAGCGGGTACTCGGTGCAGTGGGCGTGCGCGACCTGATCATCGTCGACACCCCGGACGCACTGTTGATCGCCGACGCCCACCGCAGCCAGGACGTGCGCTATATCGTCGCCGAACTCAAGCGCCAGAATCACCCGGCGTTCAGCCTGCATCGCACGGTCACCCGCCCGTGGGGCACCTACACGGTGCTGGAAGAAAGCACGCGCTTCAAAATCAAGCGCATTGTGGTCAAGCCCAAAGGCTCGCTGTCCCTGCAAATGCACCATCACCGCAGCGAGCATTGGGTAGTGGTCAGCGGCGCAGCGATGATCACCAATGGCGAGCGCGAGATCCTGCTCAACATGAACGAGTCCACCTACATTCCCGCCGGCCACAAACACCGCCTGACCAACCCCGGCATCATCGACCTGGTGATGATCGAGGTACAGAGCGGTGAGTACCTGGGCGAAGACGACATCGTGCGTTATGACGACATCTACGGCCGCGCTCCGGTGGAAGTGAAACCCTGATGCGCACGTCCCTGATCATCCCCACCCGCAACGCGGCCAGCCATCTGGACCGCCTGCTGCCAGCGCTGCGCATGCAGACCTTGCAACCGGACGAGATGCTGGTGGTCGACAGCGCATCGAGCGATGACACCGTGGCGCGCTTTCGCGAGTTTGGCGCGCGTGTGGAGGTGATTGATGCCCGTGACTTCAACCACGGCGGCACACGGCGCTGGGCCAGTGAACAGGTGGGCGGCGACGCTTTGATCGTCATGACCCAGGACGCGATCCCCGCCACGGCCGAGACCTTCACCAACCTGATCGCCGAATTGCAACGGGAGCCGCTCAATGGCGTGGCCTACGGCCGGCAACTGCCGCACCCCGGTGCAGGGGTGCTGGGGGCACAGTCGCGGCACTTCAATTACCCGGCGGCCAGCCGCAGCAAAAGCCTGGCCGATGCACCGCAGCTAGGGATCAAGACCTGCTTCAGCTCCGACTCGTTTTCGGTGTACCGGCGCAGCGCCCTGCAGGCGGTGGGTGGTTTCCCCCAGGATGTGATTGGCAGCGAAGACGCCTACGTCGCCGCACGCATGTTGCTGGCCGGCTACCAGGTGCGCTACGCCGCCAGCGCGCAGGTGTATCACTCCCATGATTACCGCTTGCTGGACGAGTTCAAGCGCTACTTCGATATCGGTGTGTTCTACGGCCGCGAGGCGTGGATTCGCCAGGCGTTCGGCGACGCCGGCGGCGAAGGTAAACGTTATGTGCTGGCCGAACTGCGCGCATTGCGCGAGGCCAACGCGCTGCACCGCGCGCCGGAAGTGGTGGTGCGCAGCGCCTTTAAATTGCTGGGTTATCGCCTCGGCCACCTTGAACGCCACTTGCCCAACGCGCTTAAACGGCGCCTGGGCATGTTTTCCACCTACTGGACTTGAGCCGTCATGAAGACTACCAACCGACGTTCCCGTCTTACCCTGCTCAGCCTCTTGAGTGCCTCAATCTGGCTGGCGGGCTGTTCGACCCCCGCGCGGGTGCCGCTTCCTGACAACAATACGCTCAAGGCCGGCCATCAAGCGGCGCTGACCCTGGCCGACCTGCCACCGCCGCAGGTGCTGATCCAGACCGGCGACTCGCTGCGGATCGTGCGCGATGCCCAGGAGCCGGCGGCGGCCGATGACATGACCGTATTCGTCGTGCGCCCCGACGGCGTGATCTCGGTGCCCAATATTGGCCGGGTCAAGGCCGCCTTGCGCACGCCCGAAGACCTGGGCAAGGAAATCACCGAGAAGTACAAGCGCATCTACCGCGAACCGGCGGTGACGGTGAACATCGCCAGCGCGCCGAGCAACAAGGTGTTTATCGGCGGAGCGGTGTCCAACCCGGCGTTTTTCGACTTGGCCGGCAACGTCAGCGTCGAGCAGGCGCTGCTCAGTTCCGGTGGTGTATTGCCCTCGGCGGATGCCTCCAACGTGGCCTTGCTGCGCACCGGGCCAGATGGCAAGTACAGGACGTACTTCATCAGCCTGGAAAGCATGTTGACCAACCCCAATCACCCGCGGGTGGCGTTGCAGCGCGGCGATTTGATCTTCGTGCCGCAGTCGGGCATCGGCGCGACGGTGGAGGCCGTGGATATGTACTTCACCAAGCTGTTTCCGATCAACAAGGGGATTGGCATTGGCTTGAATTACGACCTGAACAAGAGCGACGTGAAAAACAGCGGCAACACCATCTACAACAACCCAACCATCAACACAGGCCAAGGATTATGAAGCGGGCGTCGTATCACTCGAACCAAGCGTTCCCGTTTTTCGTAAACCCCATATGCAATGGAGTGATCCTGTGATCGAAATCCGCTCTCTTCGCGACCTGCTGCGGCTGTTTTTCATCTACCGCCGCGAATTCAAACTGGCAGTGATCACCACGATCGTCGTCGCGGTGCTGGGTGCCTTCCTGCTGCCGGCTCGCTACGAGTCCGACGCGCGCTTGCTGGTCAAGCCGGGGCGGGACAACACCACCTTGCCGATCGAAGCCGCCAACCGCCAGACGCTGATTGCCCCGAGCACCCAGCACGACCCGATTGTCGACGAAGAAAAAATGCTCACGGGCCGGCCCATCGTGCATATCGTTGCCGAGCGCTATATGGCGATGACCTCCGAGCCGCCGCAGGGCTTCTGGAACGTCACCAAGTTCTACGTCAAGAAGGGCGTTGGCGAAGTCGTCAACGGCGTGCGCAGCGTGCTGCAGTTCGTAGGCCTTGCCGAGAAACAAAGCCCGCTGGAGCGCCTGGCGACCTCGCTGGAGAAGAACTTCAAAGCCGGTCACGAGCCAGGCTCTTCGGTGATCGAGATTTCCTTCACCTGGGACGACCCGGCGGTGGCGCAAAAAGTCGTCGAAGAATGGGTCAACGCCTACCTTGAGGAACGTGCGCGGATTCTCGGGCGCAAGAGCCTGCATACCTTCTATGAAACCGAACGCGCCAAGGTGGCGGAAAATATCCAGAGCCTGAAGGACCAACTGCAAGTCCGTTTGAAGTAGATCGATTCGATCAGTGTCGATGCGCGCCTGAAGAACCTCACCAGCCAGATCGACCGTGTCACCGACGCCAAGGTCAGCGCACAAAACCAGATCTCGGGCATTCGCAGCCTCCTGGCCAACGCCAGCCAGCAGATCAAGAGCCAGCCGGCAGACGTGGTGACGATGCGCGAAACCAGCCTCAACCCCACCCAACTGGACCTCAAGCGCCAGCTCAATGCGCTGCAAGTGGAACGCGCACGCCTGTTGCGCACCTACCTGCCGGGCACGCCGCAGGTCAATCAGATCGAGCAGAATATCCGCGACATCGAAGCCCTCAGCGCTCAGGAAGCCACGCGCCTGGAACGCTCGCAAAACACCGCGCCCAACAGCCTGGTGATCAACATCAAGCAGCAAGTGATCGACGCCCAATTACAAGAGCGCAAACTGGCCGGCGAAATCGAGAACTACGACAAAACCCTTGCCGAGCTGCGCGATCAGCGTGACAAGGCGATGACCGATGAGCCGGAACTCAACAAGCTGAGCCAACAACTGCGCGCCGCCGAAAAAAGCTACGCGTTGTACTCGGACAACCTTGAACAGGCGCGAATCGATCATGAACTGGACAACAGCCAGATCAGCAACATCGCCCTGATCGAACACGCCACCCTGAACCCGTCACGTGTGTTTCCCAAAAGCCTGCTGATTCTGTTGTTCGCCATTCCCGCCGGCGTGGCCGTGGGCTTCTTGACCATTTATGTGCTGTACCTGCTGGACCAACGCATCCACGATGGCACACGCTTGCAGGAGATGTTCCAGGTGCCGTTGTGGAGCAGCATCCCCGACGTGCAAGACGCCACGCCGGCCGCCGTCACCGCCAGCCTCTATCGCTTGTACAGCCTGCTGCCCCTGGAGCGCATCGCCAGTGAAGGCTTTGCCCTGGGCCTGACCTCGGCGCGGCATGGCGAGGGTGTGACGTTTATCATCGAGCAGCTCAAGCGCCTGCTGGAAGAACGTGGCCATCGCGTCTCGGTCGACGGGGCGAACGCGCCCACGGCGGGTGAAGTGCTGTTGCTGGATGCCTCGGCCTTGTCATCCAACCCGCAGGCCTTCCTGACGCTGCGCCGTGCCGACCAGATCGTGCTGGTGATCGAAGCCCGCACCAGTACCGTACCGACCATCGAAAACGCGGTGTCGCTGCTGACCACCGCGTTCGGCAAAGTCGACGGCATGATCCTCAACCGCCGCCGCTTCGAAGTACCGGCCAAGGTCCTGGCGCGGATCAACAGCTGGCGCGGTGCGGCCTGATGCGTATTGCATTGCTGGCACCTCTGCCGCCGGAGCAGACCGGGATCGCCGATTACGCCGCGCATTTGCGCAACGCGTTGATCGAACTGGGCCTTGAAGTGGTGACCCCCCTCGCGGGTTGCCAGGACCTGGCTGAACAGTTGCGGCGCTTGCAAGCCTTTGACTGGCACGGTGTGGATCTGGTCCATGCCGAACTGGGAGGTGGGCGCTTCGGTGAGTTCCAGGCGCTTGACTACCTGCGTCGGGCACAACCACAACTGCCGTTGACCGCTACGGTGCATGACCCGGAGCGCTTGATCTGGCGCCGGG
>NZ_VBVZ01000387.1 GCF_005863185.1 Pseudomonas edaphica | reverse complement strand
TGTGGCATTGATGTTCGGCCTGGAGATCTCCAGCGTGCCGGTCATCCTGCCAACCCTGGAACAGCAGTTGGGCACCGGTTTTCAGGATGCGCAATGGATCATGAACGCCTACACCCTGGCCTGCACCAGCGTCTTGATGGCCGCCGGCACCCTGGCCGACCGCTTTGGACGGCGGCGCATGCTGGTGTTGTGCCTGTGGCTGTTTGGATTGGCTTCGTTGGCCTGCGGGCTGGCCAATGAGGCTTCCACACTGATCGCCGCGCGTTTCGTGCAAGGCATAGGCGCCGGGGCGATGATGATCTGCCAGTTCGCCATTCTGTCGCACCAGTTCCGCGAACCGGCGGCACGCGCGCGGGCCTTCGCGGTATGGGGCGTGATCGCGGGCGTGGGCCTGGGCTTCGGGCCGATGGTCGGCGCTTTGATTCTGGCGGTCGCGGACTGGCGCTGGGTGTTCCTGGTGCATGTGCCGCTCACGCTGCTGACCTTGCTGCTGCTGCGCATCAGTGTGCAGGAATCCCGTGACCCGGCCGGCCATCGGCTGGATATCGCCGGCATGCTGACCTTGACGCTGTCGGTGTTCGCCCTGGTGTATTTCATTACTCAGGGCAGCGAAAACGGCTTCGGCAGCCCGGCGATGCTTGGCTGGGCCGGTTTGTCGCTGGTCGGGCTGCTGCTGTTCATCGTGGTTGAGCGACGCAGCGCGCACCCGATGTTCGATTTTTCGGTGTTCCGCATCCCGCGCTTCAACGGCGCGCTGATGGGGTCGATCGGCATGAATTTCAGTTTCTGGCCCTTCATGATCTACCTGCCGCTCTACTTCCAGGCGGGCCTGGGCTACGACACGCTGACCACCGGCGCGGCCTTGCTGGCCTACACGCTGCCGACCTTGCTGGTGCCGCCGCTGGCTGAACGCCTGGCCCTGCGCTTCGGCGCCGAACGTATTATCCCGCTGGGCCTGGGTTTGATGGGCGCAGGTTTTATCGCCATGGCGGCGATCAATGCGGCGCAGCAACCGAGTATCGTCTTAGTGCTGTTGAGCTGTGTGTTAGCAGGCGTGGGACTGGCGCTGACCAACTCACCGACCACCAACACCACCACCGGCGCCGTATCGGCCGACCGCGCAGGCATGGCCTCGGGTATCGACCTCAGCGCGCGGCTGATCACGCTGGCGCTGAACATCGCCTTGATGGGGCTGGTGCTGTTGCTGGGCATCGGCCATCACCTTTCCAGCCTGCTGCCTGCCACCACGGCGTTGGATTGGCCCACCATCAGCCAGAACATTGCAGCAGGCAAGCTGGATATAGCAGGGCTGGAACCTGCGCAAGCCCAGGCCGCGCTGCGCCATGGCGCTGGCTGGGCCATGCTCTTTGCTGGCCTCGGTGCTTGCGGATTGGCAGGCTTGAGCCGGTACTTCTTCCAGCAGCGCCGCTAAACGAAAACGGGCCTGCAGATGCAGGCCCGTTTATTGGGGTTGAAAAAACACTCAGCTATCAGCTGTTAAGCGCAGCCTGTTCGTTTTCCAGAAATTCCTCTTCCAGCTCGGCCTCGTCAGCCTTGGTATCAGGCAGGCTCTGCCCTGCGGCGCGTGGTTTGCCGCGCAGTTTGCCGTACAGATGTTCCAGCGCATGCTCAAGCTTGGTGGCGGCGCCATCGATCGCCTGTTCCAGCGTATCGGCCTTATGCAGGACCGACAGTGGTTGATGGCCCTTTGGCCGTGCTTCCAGACGGCAACTCAGATCGTGGGGGCCGGGCTTATCGCCGTTTTCATCTTTCAGATAGACCTCAACGCGGGTCAGGTCTTCCTCATAACGTTCGAGCGTGCTCTCAATGGTAGTACGTACCCACTCCTCCAGTCGGATGCTGCTTTCAATATGGTTATCGCTATTGACTTGGATTTGCATAGTTCTTCCCTTATTTCAGCTAGCTCGCGAGAGGTCACAACTGCGACACCGGGGTGGTGAAACCATGACCTCTTGATTACACAATTGAGCAGTCAGAAGAACATTTCAACCCCTTTGCAAAGATAAATCCCACATTACAAATTAACCCTGACGACGAGCAAAAACGCTGTTAGGGTGGGGAGTTGGTTACATCTTCTTACGCTCAGCGAACCTTACAATTGCCCCTCTCCCAACGGGTGCAATCCGCGAAAAATCCCTGCTTCCTCTACCAGCCAGTCATGCACCGCACGCACGCCCGGGTGGCTCAACGCGCCCGGTGCATACAGCAGCACATAACGTTTGTGGTTGGGCACGGCCAGGCCAAAGGGCACGATCAAGGTGCCGCGCTCCAGCTCATCGTTGAGCAAGGTACGCCGCGCAATCGCCACGCCCATACCCGCGATAGCCGCCTCGATGGTCAGGTGGTTGCGGTTGAAGGTGTGGCCGCGCCGCACGTCGGCGTCGTGGTAGCCGATAGCATTCAGGTAAAACTCCCACTCGGCGTATTCATAACTCCCACGCCACGCGGTGATGTCGTGCAACAGCGGGAAATGCACCAGGTCCGCCGGGCCATGCAGCGGCGGCCTCCCGCGCAGCAGGCTCGGCGCGCACACCGGAAAGATCTGTTCATCGAGCAGGGCTGTGGATAACAGGCCGGGGTAGCTGCCGTCGTTCAAATCGATGGCCAGGTCGAAGTCGCCCTCGTGCAGGGCGATGCTGCTGTCTTCGGCGACCATGCGCAGTTGGATATCCGGGAAGCGCTGCTGCAGACGCGGCAAACGTGGGGTCAGCCATTTGCCGAGAAACGACGGGATTGAACGCAATCGCAACGTACCGCTGATCATCCCCGCGTCCAGCCGCTGCAACTCCGCATCGATGCTGCCGTAAGCCTCGCCCACCGTCGCCGCCAGCCTCTGCCCTTCGGCACTCAACTCCACGCCACGGGCGCGCCGATGAAACAGCCGAAAGCCCAGGCGCTCTTCCAACTGGCGAATTTGCTGGCTCACCGCCCCCGGCGTGATGTGCAGTTCTTCGGCGCAGCGGGTGAACGACAAATGCCGCGCGGCGCAAGAAAACACGTGCAGCCAGACATAGGTCTGGCCATGGAGAGGGCGAGTCATAGCGTTTAGTCCTGCTAAAGGGTGTCTTAGGATAATTCGTTGGTCAGTGCCGATCCAGAGGCTCAGTATCGCGCCAATTCCGCCTGCTCTACAAAACATGGCAGCGATTTCTACTCCATTGCTTGTAAGGCTTTAGCATGGCTATCAGTGTTTTCGATCTATTCAAAGTGGGCATCGGCCCGTCCAGCTCCCATACCGTCGGCCCGATGCGCGCAGCGGCGACCTTCGCCCAAGCCCTGACCGACCAGCATTTGCTCAGTGAAACGCGACGTATCGAAGTGCGCCTGTACGGTTCGCTGTCCGCCACTGGCGTGGGCCATGCCACCGACCGCGCCACCGTGATGGGGCTGATGGGCGAATGGCCAGACAAGGTCGACCCCACCTCGATCAATGCGCGTATTCAGCAATTGCGCGAATCCGGCCGATTGCTGCTCGCAGGCTCGCAGGACATTGCCTTCAACTGGCACACCGACCTCCTGCTGCTCGACGAGAGCCTGCCCTACCATCCCAACGCCATGTCCCTGCACGCCTATGGCGAAAACGGCCTGCTGAGTGAACAAACCTATTATTCGGTAGGCGGCGGTTTCATCATCGAAGCGGCTGAAGCAGCCTCGGGCATCGCGCCTACCAGCGATGTTGAATTGCCCTACGACTTTTCCAGCGCCGTCGAACTGCTGGCCTTGTGCAACAAGCACGGCCTGCGGGTTTCCGAGCTGATGATGGCCAATGAACGCGCGTGGCGCAGCGATGACGAAATCCGCAGTGGCCTGCTGCATATCTGGTCGGTGATGCGCGAGTGCGTGGAGCAAGGCCTGCGCGATGAAGGCATCTTGCCAGGCGGCCTGGACGTGCCACGCCGGGCGGCGAAATTGCACCGCAGCCTGTTGGAAATCGGCAAACCCAACGTGATCACTTCCACCTTGTCGGCCATGGAATGGGTCAACCTGTTCGCCCTCGCCGTCAACGAAGAAAACGCCGCCGGTGGGCGCATGGTCACCGCGCCGACCAATGGCGCAGCAGGGATCATCCCGGCCGTGCTGCATTACTACATGAAGTTCAACGCCGATGCGTCGGATGACGATGTGGTCAATTTCTTCCTGGCAGCCGCTGCCGTGGGCATTCTCTGCAAGAAGAACGCTTCGATCTCCGGTGCCGAAGTCGGCTGCCAGGGCGAAGTCGGCTCGGCCTGCGCCATGGCCGCTGCCGGCTTGGCCGACATCCTCGGCGCCACACCGGAGCAATTGGAAAACGCTGCCGAAATCGGCCTGGAACACAACCTCGGCCTGACCTGCGACCCGGTCGGCGGCCTGGTGCAAGTGCCGTGCATCGAGCGCAACGCCATCGCGGCGGTCAAGGCGATCAACGCCACGCAAATGGCCCTGCGCGGTGACGGCAAACACTTTATTTCCCTGGACCGGGTCATCCGCACCATGCGCGATACCGGCGCCGATATGCATGACAAATACAAAGAAACTTCACGGGGCGGCCTGGCGGTCAGCTGGGTGGAGTGCTGATCGGAGCACTTCTACCCGCCCCCTACGTGAGCCCGCGCAAAAATAATAACGAGGCAATATCGATGACTGATGTACGTACACCTGCCGCTGAAAACCCTGCTGTTGCTGTAGATAACGTTTTAGATAACACCGTAACCACCGGCTGGACCAAACACGACACCACCTGGATGCTCGGCCTCTATGGCACGGCCATTGGCGCGGGCACCCTGTTCCTGCCGATCAACGCCGGCGTTGGCGGTTTCTGGCCGCTGATCGTGCTGGCGTTGCTGGCCTTCCCCATGACCTTCTTTGCTCACCGTGGGCTGACGCGCTTTGTGCTGTCGGGCAAATCCGGTGATATCACCGAAGTGGTCGAAGAACACTTCGGCGTGGGCGCGGGCAAGTTGATCACGCTGCTGTACTTTTTCGCGATTTTCCCGATCCTGCTGGTGTACAGCGTGGCGCTGACCAACACCCTCAGCAGCTTCATGGAACACCAACTGCACATGGCCCCGCCGCCTCGGGCGATCCTGTCGCTGGTGCTGATCCTCGGCCTGATGGCCATTGTGCGCTGCGGCCAGGGCGTGATCGTCAAAGCCATGAGCGTGCTGGTTTACCCCTTCGTCGCCGCCCTGCTGTTGCTGGCCGTGAGCCTGATCCCCAACTGGAACGGCGCGTTCTTCGCTTCCGCCAGCGAAGGCATGCCGTTGCCGCTGTTCTTCAAGACCCTGTGGCTGGCGATCCCGGTGATGGTGTTCTCCTTCAACCATTCGCCGATCATTTCCGCCTTTGCCGTTGACCAGAAGCGCGTCTACGGCCCACAAGCCGAACGCAAAAGCAGCGGCATCCTCGCCACCGCCCACGGCATGATGGTGCTGACGGTGATGTTCTTCTGCTTCAGCTGCGTACTGGCCCTGTCGCCGGCTGACCTGGCGGCTGCCAAGGCGCAGAACATTTCGATCCTGTCGTACCTCGCCAACCACTTCCAGACGCCAGTGATTGCTTACGCCGCGCCGTTGATCGCGCTGGTGGCCATCACCAAGTCCTTTCTCGGCCACTACATCGGCGCCAGCGAAGGCTTCCAGGGTTTGATCGTCAAATCCCTGCGTGGGCGCAACCGCTCGATGTCGTCCAAAGGGCTGGAACGCTGCACCGCACTGTTCATGGTCCTGACCTGCTGGGCCGTGGCGACCTTCAACCCGAGCATCCTGGGCATGATCGAAACCCTGGGCGGGCCGATCATCGCGTGCCTGTTGTTCCTGATGCCAATGTACGCGATCCGCCGCGTGCCATCTCTGCGCCAGTATTCGGGTCAGGTGTCGAATGTGTTTGTGGTGCTGATCGGGTTGATTGCGCTGTCTGCGATCGTTTTTTCGGTTTTGCCCTGAAATCGAACACAACCCACACCCCCTGTGGGAGCGGGCTTGCCCGCGATTGCGGTGTATCAGCTAAATAATTTCTGACTGACAGACCGTTATCG
>NZ_VBVZ01000386.1 GCF_005863185.1 Pseudomonas edaphica | reverse complement strand
AGGCCGCAACTTCCAGTTCTCCCACCACTTGGTGCTGTTCGACCTGCCGTCCCACCCCGACCTGCTGGAACAGCGGATCGGCCGTTTGGACCGGATCGGCCAGAAGCATGTGATCGAACTGCACGTGCCGTACCTGGAAACCAGCCCGCAAGAGCGCCTGTTCCAGTGGTACCACGAAGCGCTGAACGCGTTCCTCAACACCTGCCCGACCGGCAACGCCTTGCAACATCAGTTCGGCCCACGCCTGCTGCCGCTGCTGGAAAACGCCGACGACGGCGAGTGGCAAGCCCTGATCGACGAAGCGCGTGCCGAGCGCGAGCGTCTGGAACAGGAACTGCACACCGGTCGCGACCGCTTGCTGGAGCTCAACTCCGGCGGCGCGGGTGAAGGCGATGCGCTGGTGGAAGACATTCTTGAGCAAGACGACCAGTTCGCCCTGCCGATCTACATGGAAACCCTGTTCGACGCCTTCGGCATCGACAGCGAGGACCATTCGGAAAACGCACTGATCCTCAAGCCCAGCGAAAAAATGCTCGACGCCAGCTTCCCCCTGGGCGACGACGAAGGTGTGACCATCACCTACGACCGTAACCAGGCGCTGTCGCGTGAAGACATGCAGTTCATCACCTGGGAACACCCGATGGTGCAAGGCGGCATGGACCTGGTGCTGTCCGGCTCGATGGGCAACACCGCCGTGGCGCTGATCAAGAACAAGGCGCTCAAGCCAGGCACCGTGTTGCTCGAACTGCTCTACGTCAGTGAAGTGGTTGCGCCGCGCTCGCTGCAACTGGGCCGCTACCTGCCACCGGCCGCCTTGCGCTGCCTGCTGGATACCAACGGTAATGACCTGTCCGGTCGTGTGTCGTTTGAAACTTTGAACGACCAGCTGGAAAGCGTGCCACGCGCCAGCGCCAACAAGTTTGTGCAGGCCCAGCGCGATCAGCTCACGCCACGCATCAATGCTGGCGAAGAGAAGATCACCCCGCGTCACGCCGAGCGTGTGGCCGAGGCGAAACGCCGTCTGGCAGCCGACACCGACGAAGAACTGGCGCGCCTGACCGCGTTGCAAGCGGTCAACCCGACCGTGCGCGACAGCGAACTGGTGGCGCTGCGCAACCAGCGCGAGCAAGGCCTGGCCATGCTCGACAAGGCTGCGCTGCGGTTGGAGGCGATTCGGGTGTTGGTGGCGGGTTGATAACCGCCCTGCCCTGCTAAAAAGAAGGCCCGCGCAATGCGGGCCTTTTTTATTTGATCGTTCCCACGCTCTGCGTGGGAACGCCGCCCTGGACGCTCTGCGTCCGCTCCTAGAAGCATGACGCAGAGCGTCACAGGATGCATTCCCACGCGGAGCGTGGGAACGATCAAGCTACAGCGGCAGCAGCCGGCACCTCAACCGCCCCCAACCCATCCTTCATCTTCTTGGCATCGCGCACAAAACTGCGCGAGGCCTGGAACAGAAACAGCATGGTCAAGAACAGCGCCACCGGAATCAGGTACATGGCGTCGTGCAACCCAACCGCTTTATACGCCTCGGTCATCTGCGAGGCGCCATCGGCATACATTGCCGAATGGGCAAAATGATCAGACAGGCCGCCCACCACCACCGGCCCCATGCCACCGCCGAGCAAGTACAACCCCGCAAAAAACAGCGCCATCGCCGTGGCACGCAGGCGCGGCTCCACCACGTCCTGAATCGCCGTGTACACGCAGGTGTAGAAGTTATAGGCAAACAACCAGCCCACACTGAACAGCGCCACAAACACGCCAATCTCAATGCGCCCCGCGTGCAAGGCCCAGGCAGTGGTAATGGTCGAGATAATCAAGCTGCACGCGGCAAACAGCAGCCGGCCGTTGGCGACGCGCTGATGGATCTTGTCGGCAATCCAGCCGCCCAGGGTCAGGCCCACCAGCCCGGTGATGCCGACGATCACGCCGGTGGCCACCGCGGCGTCCTGCAACGGCATCAGGAAGTAACGCTGCAACATCGGCACCAAAAATGAATTGCACGCATAGGTGGCGAAGTTAAAGCACAACCCGGCCAGCACCAGCCACAGGAAGGTCGGCACCGCCAGAACGCGACGAATCGGGCGGTCGACGCGCTCCTGGGAGACTTGCACGGTTTCCGCTGCGCCGCGCTTGGGTTCCTTGATATAGAACATGAAGATCGCGAGGATCAGCCCCGGCACGGCGGCGATAAAGAACGGTGCGCGCCAGCTGTCGAACGCCTTGACCATCGCGCCAATGGTGAAGAACGCCAGCAGCAGGCCCAACGGCAGGCCCAACATGAAAATGCCCATGGCCCGGGCGCGGCGGTGGGCGGGAAACAGGTCGCCGATCAGCGAATTGGCCGCCGGCGCGTAGCTGGCTTCACCGATGCCGATGCCCATTCGCACCAGCAAAAAGGTCCAGAAGCTGCCGACCATGCCGTTGACCGCCGTCAGCCCGCTCCAGGCAAACAGGCCCCAGCCCATCAGTTTGCTGCGTGAGCCGGTATCGGCCAGGCGCCCGAGCGGCAGGCCGGCGATGGCGTAGACGATGGTGAAGGCGGTGCCGATGATACCGAGCTGGAAGTCGCTCAAGTGCCATTCCATGCGGATTGGCTCGATGATGATGGCGGGAATGGTGCGGTCGAAGAAATTGAACAGGTTGGCGAGGAACAGCAGGAACAGAATGCGCCAGGCATTCGCCGCTTGGGTCGAGTTCTGCATGGGTCCGTCTCTTTTATTGTTATGAGAGCTGCGATGCCCGATGCATCCTGCCCGGTACCTGCAACATAATCAGGCCAGGCACGCTTGTCTGTAATGATTCGTAAAGCTGATAGGGCATGATTTCACCCGCAGCGACGGGACTTTCCCTACGAAAATATAAGTTCGCGCCCCCCTTCCCAACCGCCATGGCACGGATAGAATGGCGAGCCTTCCGTAACACCCACATCCTACTTTTCTTATCGATGACGCCCATGTCCGAAGCCAGTCCGTGTCTGAGTTGCGGTGCCTGCTGTTCACACTTTCGTGTGTCTTTCTTCTGGGGCGAGTGCGCCTCATCGGGCGGCACGGTGCCCGATGACCTGGTGGTGCAGATCAACCCCACACGCGTGGCGATGATTGGTACCGACCAGAAACCCGCCAGGTGTTGCAGCCTCGAGGGTGAGGTCGGCAAGGGCACCCGTTGCACCATCTATGAACAACGCTCAAGCCCCTGCCGAGAGTTCGATGCGTCGTGGAGCCAGGGCGAGCAGAACGTCGACTGCGATACCGCTCGCGCCGCCTTTGGCCTGCCGCCATTAGAAGCACCTTTTGAACTGGACCTGCCGATCAGCGCTTAGCATCAAACGCTATGGCAGGCATGCCAAAATGGTTGAAAGCAAAGTGCCATTATCCATGGAAAATCCTGCGCGGCTTCTATACTCGACTTCATAGGTCATCGCCGTTGGCTGTGACGTGACGCTATGACGGGGCTTGCTATGGAATGGCTGGGTCTGCATTTTTTTACCGACCTGCCAGAGAACGGGCACTTATTACTCAATTGCAGTCATAACCCTTTTCTGGTGCTACTGGCGTATCTGGTTGCTTGCGCGGCCGGCTTCGGCACGCTGGACATGGCTGAGCGCGTCGGCCATGTCGAAGACCCTACCGCCCGCCGTCATTGGCGTTGGCTTGGAGCGGGTTGCCTGGCGGGTGGCATCTGGTCGACGCACTTCATCAGCATGCTGGCCTTCCAGGCACCTATCGCCATTCATTATGAATTGATCATGACGTTCGCCTCGCTGGTGATCGCCTTGATCGCTTCACTGTTCGCCATGCAAACCCTGAGTCATACCCATCTGCGATTCCATCAATACCTGCTGGCGTCGGTATGGATGGGCCTGGGTATCGCGCTGATGCATTACGTGGGCATGTCGGCCATGCGCTCCCAGGCCGATGTGTACTTCGAGACCGACCTGTTCATGGCCTCCGTGGCGATTGCCATCGGCGCCAGCCTGGCCGCGCTGTTGCTGTCGAGCTACCTGCGCACCGGCGCCGGCGTGTTTCATCAACTGCTCAAGTACGCCGCCAGCCTGGTGCTGGGCGCGGGCATCCTCAGCATGCACTTCACCGGCATGGCGGCCATGCGGATGCTGGTACCGGCCGGTGCTGACCTGTCGTTGCCACTGGATAACAACCCGATTCAACTGGGCCTGTCGGTGGCCGTGATCACCCTGCTGGTGATTGGCAGCAGCGTCAGCGCCGCCCTCGCCGACAAAAAACTGCAGCACAAGGAGCGTGACCTGCGCCGGGTCAACGCCCTGCTCAGTGAGCTGGACCAAGCCCGTGCCTCGCTGCAACAAGTGGCGCACTTCGATGCGCTGACCAGCCTGCTCAACCGTCGCGGCTTCAACCAGATCTTTGCCGAGAAGGTCGCCGAAAAAACCGCCGGCCACGGCATGATGGCGGTGATCTTCCTCGATATCGACCACTTCAAGCGCATCAATGACAGCCTCGGCCACGATGCCGGCGACCAACTGCTCACCGTACTGGCCGGGCATATCAAGGGGTCGGTGCGCAGCCATAGCGATGTGGTCGCGCGGTTTGGCGGCGACGAGTTCTGCATCCTGATCAACATTCACCATCGCGACGAAGCGCGGCACCTGGCCCAGCGCATCATGCATAAGATGAAAGAACCAATCGAACTGGCCGGCCGGCGCATGGTGATGACCACAAGCATTGGCATCAGCCTGTTCCCCGATGACGGACTGACCTGCGAAGAGTTGCTTAAAACCGCTGACCTGGCGCTGTACCAGTCCAAGGATGCCGGTCGCAACAGCTTGAACTTCTTCAGCTCCAACCTTAAAACCCGCGCCTTCCTCGAGCTGCAACTGGAGGAGCAATTGCGCGCTGCGTTGCGCGGCCGCAATGAATTGGTGCTGTTCTACCAGCCGATCTTCGACATGAAGCTGGGCAAGGTCACCCGCCTGGAAGCACTGGTGCGCTGGCAACATCCGCAACATGGGCTGCTGGCCCCGGACCGGTTTATCGGCATCGCCGAAAACAACGGGTTGATTGCCGAACTCGACCACTGGGTATTGCGTCAGGCCTGTCACGATTTGAGCCTGCTGTCTGACCGCGGTTACACCGAGCTGACCATGGCCGTGAACTGCTCGGCCTTGAACCTGGCCCGTGACGAGCTAGCCGATGAGATCGAAGCCGCCCTGCGTTTTGCCGGGATCGCCGCCAGCCGCCTGGAACTGGAAGTCACCGAAAACGCGCTGATGGGCAATATCAGCAGCACCCTGGCACTGTTGCGCCAGATCCGCGCCCTGGGCGTTTCGCTGGCCATTGATGATTTCGGCACCGGTTATTCATCCCTGGCCTACCTCAAGCGCCTGCCGCTCAATACCCTGAAGATAGACCGGTCGTTTATCCAGGACATTCCCAAGTCCACCGCCGATGTCGAGATCGTCCAGGCGATCATCGGCATGGCCCACACCCTGCACTTGCAGGTGGTCACCGAAGGCGTTGAAACCCAGGCGCAATTTGAACTGCTGCTCAAGCACGGCTGCGACTTTATCCAGGGTTACCTGCTGAGCCCGGCGGTGCCTTTGAGCGATGTGGTGGGTGTGATCCAGGGCATCCAGATGCGCAACCCACTCTACCCGTTCAGCATCGAGGGCAATAAGGACGCCATCGCGCCGAAGGACCCTGGTGCAGGCCGCATCGGCCCGCCGTCGATTGTCAGGCCCATTCGATGACGTCGTATCTTTGGGACTTAGCCATCATCTACTTGGATGAACGCCGACGAGCGGCCGAATCATCGGAGTACGCCGGGTACTCCTCTTGAAAAGTCAGGGTTGATCGTTCCCACGCTCTGCGTGGGAACGATCTGGCTTTGCCACACCCGGAAACAATTCCCCCGATGTTCCGCCCACTTTAAAACTGTTCCCGTGACGCTTACGTCACCGTCACCTGTGACCTTTCTCTACGGCAAGATGCCATCACGGCGCCAGCGGTTACTCGGCTACACACTTGCTCGGCAAGAAAACGCGCACCTTTATAGCTGTCTCTTAT
>NZ_VBVZ01000385.1 GCF_005863185.1 Pseudomonas edaphica | reverse complement strand
CGGCAAACCACAAAGGCAGCCTGACGGTACATCAGGCCCAGGGTGCGTACGAGGCCGGCAAAGGCTTCGCCTACAGTGGCGGCAACCTGAACATCAGCACGCCGTTGTTGACCGGCGAAGCCGGCTCGGTCAATCGCATCACTGTCGGTGGCGCGTTGACTGTGCGGGCCCCGGCCAGCGGCACAGCGCCGGTAGAGGCGGCGGCCATCGACGCCTTGGGCGCCGAGCTGCTGCTGTCCGGTCGCAGCGTGGCGCTGGATACCTCGGTGGTGCTGCCGAGCGGCAAGCTCACCCTCAGCGCCGATGAAGAACTGACCCTTGGCGCGGCTTCACGCCTGGACCTCAGTGGTCGTAAAGTGCAAATCAGCGATGTGAGTAAATACAGCTGGGGCGGTGATGTCAGCCTGGAAAGCCGTCATGGCAACATTCGCCAGGCGACAGGCGCGTTGATCGACGTGTCTGCGCAATTCAATCAGGGCGGCTTGCTCAAGGCTGTGGCGGTGGACGCCGGTGCCGGGCAGGTCGACTTGCAAGGGCAGGTTCGCGCCGGCAGCAGCGGTTATTACGATGCCGGTGGCACCCTGGTGCCGTACAAAGCCGGTGGTGTGGATATCCGCGCGCAGCAGGTAGGGGACTTTGCCGCCTTGAACCAGCGCTTGAACCAGGGCCAGGTCGTTGGCTCGCGCAGCTTCCAGCTCAAGCAGGGCAACCTGGTGATTGGCGATGAACTCAAGGCCAATCAAGTCAATGTCTCGGTGGATAACGGCAGCCTGACGGTGCTGGGCACCATCGATGCCAGTGGCGAGCGGGTCGGCAGTATTCGCCTGGCCGGCAAGCAGGGCTTGACCCTTGCCGGCAGCGCGCTGCTGGATGCGCACGGCAGCGTATTGCGGGTCGACAGCTACGGCAAGATCATCGATGCGCCGAACCGGGCGATGGTGGAACTCAACAGCGGCGATGGTCAATTGACCTTGGCCGATGGCGCGCGTATCGACCTGCGCCACGGCACCGCTGCGGCCCCGGGCAGTGGTCCGGGACACTCTGACGGCGTGGCCCGGGGCACGCTGGAATTGAACGCACCGCGGCTCAATGCCAATGACGTGGCCATCGACGCCAGCGGGCAGGTCAACATCCAGGGCGCCCGCTCCATTGCAGTCAACGCGGTGGCCCGTTACAGCGATGCGCCGGTGGGCACAGAACCGTCGGCCAGTGGCCGACCGTATCAGGTGATTGACCAGAACTACCTCACGCAAAAGCACGCGCTTGCCGAGGCTTTCATCAACAACGCCCTTAACAACGCCGGGCTGATGCAGGGCAAGCTCGCGGGCTTGAATAACAGCCGTTATACCGAGGCGTTCCACTTGCGCCCAGGTGTGGAGATCGTCACCCAGGGCGACCTGGTGGTGAGCGGCGACCTGGACCTTTCCGGCTACCGTTACGCCAGCGTCAACCCCAACACGCCGAAGACTTCGGTGTACGGCTCGGGCGAGGTGGGCAGCCTGGTGGTGCGTGCCGGTGGCAACCTGGATGTCTACGGCAGCATCAACGATGGCTTTGCGCCGCCACCGAAGACGCCCGACGATAATGGCTGGGTGCTGACGCCGGGGCTGCAAGGGTTCGGTGCCGATGTGATTGTGCCCGGCCCTGGCGTGGTACTCGCCAACGGCAGCGCATTCCCCACGGGCAAGACCCTCAATTACCCGTTACCGATCCAGGCCACTGCATTGGCCCAAGGCACTGTGCTGCCGACCCGAGGCACACTCGACGCGCCACTGACCCTGCCGGCCAACACGGTGTTGAGCGCGACGGTGCGCGACAGTGGCGGCAACCTGTTGTACGCCGCGGGCACCTTATTGCAGCAGCCTGTGGTGCTGGCGGCCGGAACACAACTGGAGGCGGGCACGGTCTTGGCCGGCGCGGCTTCGCTGCGCGCCATGACCTGGCCGGCGGGCGTGCCACTGCCCAGCCGTGGGGGCGTGACGGGCAGTGCAACGGACGGTGTGTTGCTGGCCGGTGACATGGCCCTCAAGGTCGGGGCGCTGATTCCGTATGGTACAGACGTCAAGTTGCCCAATGCTGCGGTGTCGGTACCGTTGCGCACCGTGACCGGCGCCACGGCGCGCCAGAACTGGGCCGTGGCACCGATGCTGGCCGAGGGCTCGCAGTCGTGGTCATTGCGCCTGGTGTCCGGTGCCGATACCCAGGCGGCTGATACCCGTGCGATCCAGCCAGCCTACGCCGGCGACTTGACCCTGGCCGACACGCACTACGGAATCTATGAGACCCACGACAAAATCATCATCCCGGCGCAACCGGCGCGGCCGGGTGGGGCATGGTACTGGAGTGATTTGGCCGCCGAGCTGTTCGGTTACGAGGCAGGGACTCCAGTGTCGCAGTCCGAGTCGGGATTGTGTGATGAACCCGACATGTGTATTCGCGTCAAGTACGTATGGAGCGACCTCGGGGAACTCTTCGGCTTTGTACCGGGCCAGCCGGTATCGCCTCAGGACGAAGGCACCTGCGACCCTGATTTGTGCGTTTCCCTGGGCGAACCGATTCCAGCAATACCTGAGCAGGTCACCATCGGGCCGGTGAAACGGGTCTCACCCGTGAGCCAGCACTTTAGCGTGCTGCGCACCGGCACCGGGGATCTGGACTTGATAGCCGCGGGCAATGTGGCGATGAAGTCGCCCTATGGTATTTATACCGCCGGCGCCTCCAGTGCTTCTCGTGCAGGCAGTGCCGCCGCTGAGTTTGATCGCGCTCGCGCCACCTCAGCGGATGGAACGGTGCTGGGCAGCGCGGCCAAGGCGTATGAAACGCTTGTCGATAAAAGCAGCCCCTATGCCGCTTGGTATCCCGATGGGGGCGGCAATGTGTTGTTGCGCACGGGTGGTAGCCTGACAGGCGATGTTTGGACGCCGCTCACCGACGCGATCATGCCCAATGACGGTCGCACTCAACTCAACAGTGCGAACCTGGGCAATTGGTTGTGGCGCCAAGGTACCGGAAACACTGCGGGTGTGACCCCGACACCTGCCAGTTGGTGGATCAATTTTGGTACTTACGTTAAAAGCGACAGTGGTGCCAACATCGAACTCGAAGACCGCGCACAGATAAACCTGCTTCCACGCCTGGTGGGGTTCACAGGTGTAGGCACCCTGGGCGGTGGCAACCTGACCCTGGACTTGGGCAGCGATGCCGGCATGCTCGTTCGTCGCGGCGATCCCGGTGCAGTCAGAGCACCGCGCAGCGAAGGGTTGGTGCTGGCTGTTGGCAGCACTGGCCGGGTGGTCGACGGGCAATTGCTGCTCACCGGTGGCGGTGATCTGGATGTGCGCATGGGCGGTGATTTGAACCCCGGGCTGGATGCCCGCGCGAGCCGTGATAAATCCGCTACGTTGTCAGCCGATTATAAAGCGCAGGTGCTCAGCCTCAACGGCGTACTGACCAACCTGCGTGGTGCATTGAACCTGCAAGCAGGCAGCCTGGGGGGCATTGCCTTGAACTACGGTGAAGTGCCCGGATCTCAGGATGCCAAGGACAGCCGTGCTTACTCACCGTACACCGCCAGCCTGGGCACGGCCACGGGCGGTATCACGTTGATGTTGGGGGACGCCACGGCCAACCTGTCGACCCGAGGTGACTTGGTGCTGGCGGGGACAGGCGATCCAGGACGTGTTTCTACCGAAAATACCCAGGCATTCAGTTACAACGGCACAGACTATGGCAATGGGACCACCTGGTTCTCGCTGTGGACCGATCGCACGGCCATTGACCTTTTTTCCGCAGGTGGCAGTTTGACGCCTAGCGTGCAGAGCATGTCGCTTGCCAGGTCAGGCATCCTTGCGCCTTTGCAAGGGCAGAACTACTCAAGCTCCGATGGGCGTTTTATCTTCCCTTCCAAACTGGGCGTGGTGGCAGCCAATGGCAGCATCTATCTCGGTGCGTCCGCGTTGGGCGTTGGCCCGCTGCCCAATAATCCCGTTTACTCGTTATTGCTGGCGCCATCGAGCCAGGGGCGGCTGGCGATGTTGGCCGGCGATTCCATCTACGCCAGTGGCTATGCAGTCAACCAGTCGGGTGACAGCCTGAGTTCCATAGCGACGCCTTTGGCGCCAGCCTTTGTTGGCAGGAACGGGTTCAATCGCGTCATCGACAACCTGGGCGGTGACGCGATACAGGCTGATCTTTCCTTGTTTGCCTTGCGCAGCCCAACCGATCTTGCGCGCCCGCCAGCCCAGACACAGCCGGCCAGGTTTTATGCCAATCAAGGCGATATCGTCGGCTTGCGCAGTGGTGAAATCATCACGTTCAGCAGCGGTCGGCAAGGGCAGGTCCGCTATGAATCCGCAGGTCCGGTGTGGATGCGAGCGGGGCGCGATATTGTCGGCTCAGGCACGTATCTGGGCACATCCACGGTGTTTCCGGCGTTGCTTGCTGACAACGGCGACTACACAGGCGAAAGCCGCGGCAACCTGTTCGTACACAACCGTCCAGAGGATGTCTCGGTGGTGTCTGCCGGACGCGACATTATCTACAGCAGCTTCAACGTCGCCGGCCCCGGCACCCTGGAAGTCAGTGCAGGGCGTAATCTGTTGATGGAAGACAAAGCCTCCATCACCAGCCTGGGCCCGGTGGCGGTGGGGGATTCGCGACCGGGTGCGTCTATCGTGCTGGAAGCCGGGGTAGGGCCTGGCGGCCTGGATTACCTGAAGTTCGTCACGCCTTACCTGGACCGCGCCAACCAAGCGGTCGACGGTGTGCCCCTGGCCGGGCAGACGGGCAAGGTGGTGAAAACCTACGAGGCCGAGCTGTTGCAGTGGCTCAAGGAACGCTATGCCTTCAGTGGTGATGCCGAACAGGCCCGGGCGTACTTCGCTGGCCTGGGGCCTGAGCAGCAACGCATTTTTGCGCGCTCGGTGTATTTCGCTGAAGTGCGCGCGGGCGGTCGTGAATTCAACCTGAGCGCAGGCCCGCGTTCCGGCAGCTTTTTGCGCAGCCGCGCGGCGATCGATGGGCTGTTGCCGAGCAAGGACGTGGCGGGCAACCCGATTGTGTATGACGGCGATATCACCCTGTATGGCGGTGCCGGGGTGCATACCCGGTTTGGCGGCGATATCCAGATGCTCAGCCCTGGCGGGCAGCAGGTGTTCGGTATTGAAGGGACTGCGCCGCCGGCGACCGCTGGGGTGCTGACTCAAGGTGCCGGGGATATTCAGTTGTATGCCCAGGGCAGCATCCTGTTGGGCCAGAGCCGCATCATGACCACCTTTGGCGGCTCGATTCTGGCGTGGTCCGATGCCGGTGATATCAACGCCGGTCGGGGATCGAAAACCACCGTGCTCTATACCCCGCCGAAACGCGTGTATGACAACTGGGGCAATGTGACCTTGTCGCCCAACGTGCCGAGTGCGGGGGCGGGTATTGCGACGTTGGCGCCGATTGCCGAAGTGCCGGCCGGTGATATCGACCTGTTGGCGCCGGCGGGCACCATTGATGCGGGCGAGGCGGGGATTCGGGTTTCGGGCAACGTCAACATTGCGGCGTTGCGAGTGGTGAACGCGGCCAATATCCAGACCCAGGGCAAGTCGTCCGGGGTGCCGGTGACGGCGACGGTCAACACTGGGGCGATGACCTCGGCGAGTGCGGCGGGGGCGGCGGCGTCCCAGGCGGCGGAGGACGCGGCGCGCAGTCAGCAGGCGGCGGCGAAGCAGGGCAGGGCTTCGATCGTGACGGTGGAGGTGTTGGGTTTTGGCGCTGAGCCGGTGGAGCGTGAACCGCAGCCTGCGGGCCAACAGAAGACCTCGGGGTATAACCCCGGCAGTCCGGTGCAGGTGTTGGGGGCGGGGCCTTTGAGTGAACAGGCGCGGGCGCGGTTGACTGACGAGGAGCGTAGGCAGATTAGTTTGTAAGGGTTTTTGCGGGACCTCTCGTTGTAGGTTTGGGGTGATCGGTGATTGCCCCTTTTTTTGCGTGTATATCCGTTATTTGGGTGATGGCGACCTATGGTTCCGCTCTTACAGCGGGTCACTTTTGGCAAGCGCCCGGAATGCCGGCCCAGTCAAAAG
>NZ_VBVZ01000384.1 GCF_005863185.1 Pseudomonas edaphica | reverse complement strand
CGAACTGCGCGGTCTGGCTACCCCAATCCAGGCCCTCTACCCGCAAATCGGGCAACTGACGGCCGCGGGTAGCCAACCCCGCCTCGCTCTGATGGTTGAACAACACCTGGAACAACGGGTTATGGCTCAGGCTGCGCTCCGGTTGCAAGGCTTCGACCAGTTGCTCGAAGGGCAGGTCCTGATGGCTCTGCGCATCCAGGCTGCGGTGTTTGGCCTGCTGCAGCAGTTGGGTGACGGTGATCTGCTCGTCAAGGTCGGCCTTGAGCACCTGCGTGTTGACAAAGAAGCCGACCAACCGCTCGACCTCAACCCGGTTGCGGTTGGCGATCGGCACCCCGACACGGATGTCGTGCTGGCCACTGTAGCGGTACAACAAACCCTGAAAAGACGCCAGCAACAGCATGAACAGCGTCACGCCCTCGCGCTGCGCCAATGCGTTGAGCCCCTCGGCCAGTTGCGTCGGCAACTCAAGCTCCAGGCTGGCACCGCGATAGCTTTGCTGCGCCGGGCGCGCGTGCGCGGTCGGAAGTTCCAACACCGGTTGCTCACCGCCCAGCAGTTCGCACCAGTAAGCCAACTGACGCTCGCGCTCACCTGCCGCCATCCACTCGCGTTGCCAGTGTGCGTAATCGGCATACTGCAACGCCGGCGCCGGTAACTGCGCGACCTCGCCCTGGCGGTAGGCGCTATACAACTGCACCAGTTCGTCGACCATCACCTGCATCGACCAGCCATCGGAAACGATATGGTGCTGCACCAGCACCAGCACGTGCTCATCTTCGGCCAGGCGCAACAAGGTGACGCGCAGCAGCGGCCCTTGCTGCAGGTCGAAAGGCTTGGCAATTTCGGCTTCTACCTGCTGCTGCAGTGTCTGCTCAGTGGCATCGCCTCGCATGATTGACAACGGTTCGGCAGGCAAAACCACCTGCACCGTGCGCTCATCCTGCTGATTGATGCGAGTGCGCAAGCTTTCATGTCGCGCCACCAAGCGATCAAAGCTGCACTGCAAGGCATGCAGATCAAGGCGGCCGCTCAGACGCAGAATGCTCGGGATGTGGTAAGCGGCGCTTTGCGGGTCCAGCTGCCAAAGAAACCACTGTCGCTCCTGGGCAAAGGACAGCACTAACGGCTGATCCCGTCCTATCGCCCGCATTGGCGGCGCCAAGTCCTCTTCAGCGGCGTGCAGTGCCAGCACAAAACCCTGCAGTTGCGGCTGCTCAAACAAGGTGCGCAGTGGCACGTCACGCTCAAGTAACTGGCGCACACGGGAAATCACCTGCATGGCCAGCAACGAGTGCCCGCCCAACTCGAAGAAGTGGTCCGTCAGGCCAATGCGCACAGCGCCCAGCACTTGGGCCCAAATCGCCGCGACCTGCTGTTGCAATGGCGTAACCGGCTCAACCCACACACCTTGCGACTGCGCCGCGTCCGGCTGGGGCAAGCCCTTACGGTCGAGCTTGCCGTTGGGCGTCAACGGCATCTGGTCCAGGAACATGAAGTGCGCAGGCACCATATAGTCAGGCAGACGGGTTTTCAGGGCACGACGCAAGGCTTCGCGGAATGCGACCGGGTCGGCCACGGGTTCAGCGGGCACGACGTACGCCACCAACTGCTTGCCGCTCGGACTTTCCTGGGCCACGACGACCGTTTCACCAACCGCATCCTGCTCACGCAGGCGCGCCTCGATTTCACCCAACTCAATACGGAAACCACGAATTTTCACCTGATGGTCGACACGCCCTAGGTAATCCACCACGCCGTCCGCACGGCCACGGGTCAGGTCGCCGCTGCGGTAAACGCGGCTGCCGGGCTTGCCGAACGGGTCCGGCACAAAACGTTCGGCGGTGAGTGCCGGGCGCTCCAGATAACCACGGGCCACGCCTTCGCCGCCGAGGTACAGCTCACCAGCCACGCCGATGGGTTGCAGGTTGAGTTGTGAGTCCAACACGTAGCCGCTGCGGTTGCCCAACAGTGTGCCGATCGGCGCATAGACCGCGCCGCACGGATCGCCGCGACGGGCTTTCCACAGCAGCGGCGTGACCACGGTTTCGGTCGGGCCGTAGCCGTTGAACAAGTAGGTCGGTTTCAGTGCGCGCCACGCCAGGTCGTAACTGGCCTGCGCCACCGCATCGCCGCCGAAGCAGTACACGCGCACATTGGGCGGGTTGCCATCGCGCTCGGCATGCTCGGCCAATTGTTGCAGGTACACCGGCGGGAACACGGCCATGGTCACGTGGTGACGGTGCATTTGCGCGTAGGTGTATTCCGGCAACCACAGGCTGTCGTCGCGGATCAGTACGCTGGCGCCGTTGATCAGCGGGTGCATCCAGCCTTCGTGGGAACCATCGAAGGCGAAGGACATGAAATGCAGTTCGCAATCGGCCGGGCCGGTTTCATAACGCTCCCCGGTGGCGATGATGTGCGCCACCAGTGGCCCGTGGGAAACCGCCACGCCTTTGGGCATGCCGGTGGAGCCGGAGGTGTAGATCACGTAGGCGAGGTTGTCTCCGTCCAGATCGACCTGCGGCGCGGTATCGCTATAACCGGCCCAGTCTTCGGTGCGGTCAATGGCCAGGGTGTCCAGACCCTCGGCAAGCGGCAATTGCGGCAAGGCGCTGGTGTGGCTCAGCAGCAATTTCGCGCGGCTGTCTTGCATCATGTACAGCAGGCGATCACGCGGGTATTCGATGTCCAGCGGCACATACACGCCACCGGCTTTCATCACCGCGAGGAACGCCACCGTGATTTGCGCGCTGCGCGGCATGGCAATCGCCACACGCACTTCCGGGCCGACGCCACGGGCGATCAGTGCATGGGCCAGGCGGTTGGCCTGGCGGTCCAGCTCGCCATAAGTCAGGGTTTGCGTATCGAATTTGACCGCCACCGCATCCGGGTTTTCCCGGGCGCGATTGGCAAACAGCTCATGCACCAGACGCTCGGCCGAGAAGCCGGCGTCGGTCTGGTTCCACAGTTGCAGGATGTGCTGCTGCTCGTCGCTGTCCAACAAGTGCAACTGGCCGATATTCTGTTGTTGATCGGCCACCATCGCCTGCAACAGGTTCTGCCAGTGGCGGGCCATCCGCTCAATGGTGACGGCTTCAAACAGGTCGGTGGCATAGCCCAGCGAGGCCCACAGCCCTTCTGTACTTTCATGCGCATCCATGTCGAGATCAAAATGCGCGGTACGGCGTTCCCACTCCAGGCCTTCGATGCGCAAATCCGTCAGTGCTTGCGCCCCCAGGTGACCCTCACTCTGATAGTTGAACATCACCTGGAACAGCGGGTTCAGGCTCAGGCTACGCTCGGGTTGCAGGGCTTCGACCAATTGCTCGAACGGCAGGTCCTGATGGGCCTGGGCCTCCAGCGCACGCTGCTTGACCTGGGCCAACAACTCGGCAACCGTCATGTGCCCGTCGATATCGGCCTTGAGTACCTGAGTGTTGACGAAAAAGCCGATCAGACGCTCGGTTTCCACACGGTTGCGATTGGCGATCGGCACGCCTACGCGAATGTCTTGCTGGCCACTGTAGCGGTGCAGCAACGTCTGGAACGAGGCCAGCAGTAACATGAACATCGTCACGCCCTGCGCTTGTGCCAGGGCTTTAAGACCTTGCGCCAGGCTGGCAGGCAACGGTACATCCAGGCGCGCGCCGCGATGGCTTTGCTGCGCTGGGCGTTGATGGTCGAACGGCAACTCCAGCACCGGCTGCTCGCCACCGAGCAAGTCACGCCAGTAATCCAGCTGGCGGGACTTTTCACCCGCCTCCATCCACGTACGCTGCCACACGGCAAAGTCGGCGTACTGGATCGGCATCACCGGCAACTGCACAGCCTGGCCCTGGCTGAACGCGGCATAGAGCTGCACCAGTTCGTCGATCATGACTTGCATCGACCAACCGTCAGAAACGATGTGATGCTGCACCAGCACCAACACATGATCGTCCTGTGCCACACGCATTAAGGTCACGCGCAGCAACGGCCCGCGTTGCAGATTGAACGGGCGGGCGATTTCGGCTTCGACTTGCGCTTGCAGATCAGCTTCTTGCACGTCAACGCACTGGACAGGTAACGCCACCTGCGCACGGATAACTTGCCGCGCCCCCTCCGCGTGCTGTTCGACGCAGGTGCGCAGGCTTTCATGGCGAGCGACCAACTCATCGAAACTGCGCTGCAACGCCGCCGTGTCCAGCCGCCCCCTGAGGCGCAAGGCACTGGGGATATGGTAGGCGGCGCTGTCCGGGGCCAGTTGCCAAAGGAACCACTGGCGCTCCTGGGCATAGGACAGTGGCAACGGCTGGTCACGACCGACCGCCACCAGTGCCGGAGCCTCCTCACCCAGGCCACCTTCCAGCGCGTGCAAAGCGCCAGCAAATCCTTCCAGGCGTGGCTGCTCGAACACCAGTTTGAGCGGTACTTCGCGCCCCAGCGTATGACGCAAGCGTGATACCACCTGCATGGCCAACAGCGAATGCCCGCCCACCTCAAAGAAGTGGTCGGTCAACCCTACCCGCTCGGCACCCAGGATTTGCGCCCATACGGCAGCGACCTGCTGCTCCAGCTCAGTCACCGGTGCCACCCATGCCTGCTGCGATTGGTTGGCGTCGGGTTTGGGCAGCGCGTGACGATCCAGCTTGCCGTTGGGGTTCAGCGGCATGCGGTCAAGGAAGATGATGTGGGTCGGCACCATATAATCCGGCAGTTGTTCGCGCAGCGTCAGCTTGAGGGTTGCGGCGTCTTGCTGCTCGGCAACCAGATAGGCGACCAATTGATTGTCGACGGCCAGCACCAGTGTTTCGCGCACGCAGGGCTGAGCCAACAACAACGCCTCGATTTCACCCAGCTCGATACGAAAACCGCGGATCTTGACTTGATGATCGACCCGCCCGACATACTCGATGACGCCATCGGCGCGATAGCGTGCCAGGTCACCGGTGCGATACAGGCGCTCGCCGATTTCGCCGAACGGGTCCGGCACAAAGCGCTCAGCCGTGAGCAGCGCGCGGTTCAAATAGGCGCGCGCCAAACCGCAGCGGCTGCCGATGTACAACTCGCCCACCGCCCCCAACGGCGTCAGGTTCAAGTCACGGTCCAGCACGTAAAGGGCGCGCCCTGGCAAGGAACGGCCAATCGGGCTGGCGGTGGCACCGACGATTTCAGCAGCCGCTGAGCAGTCCAGCACACTCGACACCACGGTCGCTTCTGTGGGGCCATAGGTATTGAGCAAGCGTACATGGCCAAGACCGGCTTTCACCCACTGCGCCGGGCCGTCCAGTGGCATGGCTTCGCCACCGATGTGCACCTGGCGAAGCGCGCCATAGGATCGAGGCCCCGCCGCCAGGCAATCGAGCAGGAACAGGTTCCAGTAAGCGGTGGGCAAGTCGGCCAGGGTGATGCCTTGGGCGATGATTTCGTCGTACAGCCGAGCGCTGTCCCACAGCTGCGGCCCGCGCAGGACCACCGTCGCGCCGTAGGTCAGCGCCGGGTAGAGCTGCTCGACGAAACCGTCGAAATTCAAGGTAGCGAATTGCAGTACGCGGTCATCCTGGGTCAGGCGCGAGTAATCGGCGGCCATCCGGGAAAACTCAGTCAGCGCCGCATGATTGATCGCCACACCTTTGGGCTTGCCGGTGGAACCGGAGGTGTAGATCACGTAAGCCAGGTTGTGTTTGTCGACCTTGACCAGCGGGTTGCTCTCGCCGTAGTCGGCCAGCCCCGAATCCGCCACATCCAACGTCGCCATGCCTTCGGGCAGCGGCATCGGCACATGGGATTGCGTCAGCACCAAACGCACACCGCTGTCCTCAAGCATGTGCAGCAAGCGTTCACGCGGGTATTGCGGATCCAGCGGCACATAGGCGCCGCCCGCCTTAAGCACGGCCAACAAGCCAACCACCATCTCGAACGAGCGCTCGACTGCCACACCCACCCGCACTTCCGGGCCGACACCGCGCTCAATCAGCGCATGTGCCAGGCGATTGGCCTGGCGATTCAACTCGGCATAGCTGATGGTGTGTTCGTCCAGGCACAGCGCAACTGCCTCCGGGCGCTGCTGCACCTGGACCTCGAACAACCCGTGAACGCCTGCCGCCGCCTCGAACACGGG
>NZ_VBVZ01000383.1 GCF_005863185.1 Pseudomonas edaphica | reverse complement strand
ACGCCTTTATATTCGCAACACCCAGCACAAAACCGGCACCCCAGCCCGGCGTGACCACGGCTTGCTCATCCTGAATGGGCGGTGCCGTGCCAATGCGATAAGCCAACCAAAAAATATAAACAATGGAGATGACCGTCAGTGCCACCGCCAACCCGGGAAAGCTGTGCAAGACCACATACAGCCCAGAAACAACCAACGCCATGGCAATCACTAAACCCAGGGTGATCCCGACAAAAAACTGAAACGAGCGTTGCATGCCATACGCCGCGCCGCTGGCAGCCAACGCCAGAGTCGCGGGGCCGGGGCTGGCCAGTAAGGCGATAGCTGCGAGGGTAAAGGTGAATATCGCCTGGTAAACACTTAGCGTGACATCAAACATGTGAAGCGCCTCGGTAGCCTTATTCAAAACTTAATGAAACCGCACCGCCTTGTAGTTGTAACTCAACGTTAGCCCCCCACAACCACCACGCACTGGACCGCTTTGCACTTTCATACACCCATTCAATAAAATTTATAGCAAGTTAAAAACACTCACTCAAACGCAGCCGCATCGTTTAGCCGGCGGTAACTTTTGAACGCAGCTGTAATTCGCACATTCAAGAATAAAAAAATAGATGGAAACCTTTTAAAAATCCATTCTTTTGTCAGGGATCTGTGGTATGTAAGATTTTCACGCTATTTCATCAATGTTCGTAAGGTCCATCTAATGAAAAGGCTTACAAAAAACGATCAGACACTCGATGCCATTGATCGCGCGCTGCTGGTCGCCCTGCATCAGAATGCCCGTGCCTCTATCCGCGCGCTCAGCCGGCAGGTGGGATTGTCCGCTCCTGGTTGCAGTGAGCGTCTCAAACGCCTGGAAGTGGCAGGGGTTATAAGTGGGTTCAGCGTAGAGTTGGACGCGCAGGCACTGGGGTTTGCGCTGCAGGCACTGGTGCGGGTAAAACCGCTGACGGGAAATTTTCAAACAGTGGAGCAGCTACTGTCAGACATGCCTGAATGTATTGTCTGTTACAAGATCACCGGGGAAGACAGTTTCGTCTGCCATCTGTACACACACTCCGTTAACCACCTTGATCAAACCTTGCAAAAAATAACGCCGTTGGCCGACACCAACACCTCCATTATAAAAACCGTCGAGAAGAAACTGCCCCTATTCTAAATAAGCAAGTGGGAGACATTCAGGCTTAAACAGCAGTTATCGAATTTCAGGCTTTTCCCACACCCGTCAGTACTATCGACACGCCTTCACGCCTCCCGTTATGAACTAGTGCGCCTCCTTCTTAATGCGAAACCATGCCGCATACAAGGCTGGCAAGAACAATAACGTCAACGCCGTCGCCACAATCAACCCGCCCATGATTGCCACCGCCATCGGCCCGAAAAATACGCTACGCGACAGCGGAATCATCGCCAATACCGCCGCAAGCGCCGTCAGCACAATCGGGCGAAAGCGTCGGACGGTGGCTTCGATAATCGCCTGCCAGGGCGCCAGTCCCGCCTTGATGTCTTGCTCGATCTGGTCCACCAGGATCACCGAGTTACGCATGATCATGCCCGACAGCGCGATGGTGCCGAGCATGGCGACAAAGCCGAAGGGCTGGCGGAACACCAGCAGGAACAAGGTCACGCCGATCAAGCCCAGCGGCGCCGTCAGAAACACCATTGCAGTGCGTGAGAAACTGCGCAGTTGCAGCATCAGCAAGGTCAGCACTACCACGATAAACAGCGGCACGCCGGCCTTGACCGAGTTCTGGCCACGGGCCGAATCCTCGACGGTGCCGCCCACTTCGAGCAGGTAGCCGTCCGGCAGTTCGGCGCGCACGCCTTCCAGGGTCGGCAGGATCTGCTGGACCAAGGTTGCCGGTTGTTCCTTGCCGTAGATATCGGCACGCACGGTCACCGTCGGCAGGCGATTGCGGTGCCAGATGATGCCTTCTTCAAAGCCATATTCGAGGGTCGCAATCTGCGACAGCGCTACGCTTTTGCCGTTGTCGGTCGGCACCGCCAGGCTCGGCAGCAGCGACAACTCGGTACGTTCATGCACGGTGCCGCGCAGCAGGATCTCGATCAACTCGTTGTCCTCGCGGTACTGGCTGACGCTGGAGCCGGTCAAGGAACTTTGCAGGAACTTCGACAGGTTGGCAGTGCTGACGCCCAGCGCACGGGCACGGTCCTGGTCGATATTCAGGTAGACGATCTTGCTCGGTTCCTCCCAGTCCAGGTGCACGTTGACCACGTGGGTATTTTCGCGAACCTTGGCCGCGACCTTGCGCGCCAGGGCACGGACTTCTTCGATGTGCTCGCCGGTCACGCGAAACTGCACCGGGTAGCCCACGGGCGGGCCGTTTTCCAGGCGCGTGACGCGTGAACGCAGGTCGGGGAATTGTTCGTTAAGGGTCTCGATCAGCCAGGTGCGCAGGCTTTCGCGTTCCTCGATGGTTTTGGCCAGTACCACAAACTGCGCAAAGCTGGCGGCCGGCAGTTGTTGGTCCAGCGGCAGGTAGAAGCGCGGCGAACCGGTGCCCACATAGGCCACATAGTTGTCGATGCCAGCATGTTCCTTGAGCAAGGCTTCCAGGCGCTTGACCTGGTCGGCGGTGTTGCTCAGCGAAGCACCTTCAGCCAGTTTCAGGTCGACCATCAGCTCCAGGCGACCGGAGGCCGGAAAGAACTGCTGAGGTACAAAACGGAACAGCGCCACCGAGCCGATAAACAACAACAAGGTCAACACGATCACGGTTTTGCGCCGACGCACACACCATTCGACCAAGCGTCTTACACGTTGATAGAACGGCGTGCCGTAGGGATCAGGCCCATCGGTGCCGTGTTTGGCCGCATGAATCTTCGCCAGGTCCGGCAGGAGCTTTTCCCCCAGGTACGGCACAAACACCACCGCCGCAACCCACGAGGCCAGCAGGGCAATGGTCACCACTTGGAAAATCGAACGGGTGTATTCACCGGTACTCGATTGCGCGGTGGCAATCGGCAGGAAACCTGCGGCGGTGATCAATGTGCCGGTGAGCATCGGGAACGCGGTGCTGGTCCAGGCAAAACTCGCGGCCTTGAGCCGGTCGTAGCCCTGCTCCATTTTGATCGCCATCATTTCCACGGCGATGATCGCATCGTCCACCAACAAGCCCAGGGCCAACACCAAGGCACCGAGGGAGATTTTGTGCAGGCCGATGCCCAGGTAATACATGGTCGCAAAGGTCATCGCCAGTACTAGCGGAATCGCCAGGGCGACCACCATGCCGGTGCGTACACCAAGGGAGAAGAAGCTCACCAGCAGCACGATGGCCAAGGCTTCAGCGAGTACCTGGACGAATTCACCGACGCTGGTTTTCACCGCCGCCGGTTGGTCCGAGACCTTGCGCAGTTCCATGCCTGCCGGAAGGTTCTTCTGCAGGCGTGCGAATTCGCCTTCAAGGGCCTTGCCCAGTACCAGAATGTCGCCGCCGTCACGCATCGCCACGGCCAGGCCGATGGCGTCCGCGCCCATATAGCGCATGCGCGGCGCCGGTGGGTCGTTGAAGCCGCGATGGATTTGCGCCACATCACCGATGCGGAAGGTGCGGTCACCTACGCGAATCGGGAAGTTACGGATCTCATCGACCGTTTTGAAGTTACCCGAGACGCGCAGTTGCACGCGTTCCGTCGGGGTTTCAAAGAAACCGGCGGTGGAGACGGCGTTCTGCTCCTGCAGTGCCTGCTGCACTGCAGCCAATGGCAGGCCGAGGGTGGCGAGCTTGAGGTTGGACAGTTCGATCCAGATCTTCTCGTCCTGCAGGCCCAGTAACTCGACCTTGCCCACATCCGGCACGCGTTGCAGTTGAATCTGGATGCGGTCGGCGTAGTCCTTGAGCACCGCGTAGTCAAAACCGTCACCGGTCAGGGCGTAGATATTGCCGAAGGTGGTGCCGAATTCATCGTTGAAAAACGGCCCCTGGATATCCGGCGGCAAGGTCTGGCGAATATCGCTGATCTTCTTGCGCACCTGGTACCACAGCTCCGGGATTTGTGCCGAGTGCATCGAATCGCGGGCCATGAAGGTGACCTGGGACTCACCGGGCCGGGAGAACGAGACAATGCGCTCGTACTCGCCCGTCTCCATCAGCTTCTTCTCGATACGTTCGGTGACTTGGCGCGAAACTTCCTGGGCCGTGGCGCCCGGCCAGTTGGTCTTGATGACCATGGCCTTGAAGGTAAACGGCGGGTCTTCACTTTGCCCCAGCTTGGTGTAGGACAACGTGCCGACCACTGCCAGCAGGATCATCAGGAACAGTACGATCTGGCGATTACGCAACGCCCATTCGGAAAGATTGAAACCCATCGGGGACTACTCCTTGGCCGCCAGATTCACTACTCGGTTGGCGCGATCCACCGGGCGCACTTGCTGGCCCTCATGGAGCACATGCACACCCGCCGCGATCACCCAATCGGTGGGGGCCAAGCCTTCAAGCACCGGCACGGTTTTTTCACCGAAAGCACCGATGCGCACCGGCGTTCGTTTGAGCGTGTTGTCCGGCTGTACCCGCCAGACGTAGGACGCACCGTTCTCCGCGCTCAGGGCCGACAGCGGCACTGACAGTGGGACGATCCCATCAGCCTGGATGAAGACGCGGGCGCTCTGGCCCAACTCGGCGGGGACTTTGCCGCCGGTGAAGGCAACGCGCGCAGCGAAGGTGCGGGATTTTGGGTCGGCTGCCGGTGAGAGCTCACGAATGCGCCCGGCAAAACGTTGGTCGGGCTGGCTCCACAACTCCACCGATACCGGTTGGCCGATCTTGAAGCGGCCAAACCCTTGCTCGGGCAGGCTGATCAACACTTCGCGCTCGCCATCGGTGGCCAGGGTAAACACCGTTTGGCCGGCGGCCACCACTTGGCCGACTTCCACCGCACGCTTGGCCACTACACCGTCCTGGGGCGCACGCAGCACGGCATAGCCGGCCTGGTTGCTCGATACGTCGAACTCGGCCTTGATCTGCTTAAGACGTGCTTCACCGGATCGGTAGAGGTTTTCGGAATTGTCGTACTGCGAGCGGCTGACCATCTGACGGTCCATCAGGGTCTTGTAGCGGTCGCGTTCGGCGCGCACCAGGCTCAGGTTGGCTTCGGCGGCGGCAACCTGGGCGCGGGTGGCTTCCAGTTGCAGGCGCACGTCCTGTGGGTCGAGCTCTGCCAATGGTTGGTTGGCCTTGACCCGCTCGCCCTCCTCCACCAGGCGCTTACTGACTTTGCCGCCGATGCGAAAGGCCAGGTCCGGCTCATAACGGGCGCGTACTTCCCCCGGAAAACTGTCCATCGCCAGCGCCGACGGCTGCGGTTGCACCACCATGGCCGGGCGGATGGTGGTTTGGGCCGCTTCTTCATGACCGCAGGCGGTCAACAGGAAGATCAGGCTGACAGGCAACGCAAGGGGCAGGAAAGTACTGCGCATGCTGAAGGACCTTTCGCAAATGGAGCTAGGAATAATTATACTGGCCGGTATGTTATTAATACCAAACTCACCAGTCCAGTATTAAAGGTGAAAATGTCCGACAATCCTGTAAACACCAATAGCCCCGGGCGTCCCAAGGACATGGCAAAACGCCAGGCAATCCTCGAAGCAGCCAAAATCCTGTTTTTGAGCAATGGCTACGCCAGCACCAGCATGGATGCCGTGGCCCTTGAGGCCGGCGTGTCAAAACTGACGGTCTACAGCCACTTCACGGATAAAGAGACCTTGTTCACCGCCGCCGTCGTGGCCAAGTGCGAGGAGCAGTTGCCGGTGATGTATTTCGAGTTGCCCGAGGGCATGCCGGTGCACACCGTACTGCTGAACATCGCGCGCGGCTTTCATCGGCTGATCAACAGCGAAGAATCGGTGAACCTGCACCGCCTGATGATGACCACCGGCAACCAGGACGTGAAACTCTCGCAGATCTTCTTTGAAGCCGGGCCTATGCGCATGCTGCAAGGCATGGAGCGCCTGCTCAGCCGCATTGACCAGAGCGGCGCCTTGAGCATCGACAAACCATTTACGGCGGCTGAGCACTTCTTTTGCCTGCTCAAGGGCACGGCAAATTTCTGCTTGTTGTATGGGTGTGGCGGGCAGTTGAGTGA
>NZ_VBVZ01000382.1 GCF_005863185.1 Pseudomonas edaphica | reverse complement strand
GGTGCTGGCATCGCAGGCAAGCCAGCTCCCACAGCAGCCATAGATTGTTTTCGGCAGTGCGCCTGCCTTTGCGACATAAGCACCGCCCGACACGCAGCCCTGCACCTTTGCCGCCGTAGAAGGTAAACTTCGCCCCCTGCGCAGGAGCAACCATGAATTATCGTCACGCCTTTCACGCCGGCAACCACGCCGATGTCTTCAAACACCTGACCTTGACCCGCCTCATCGCCCTGATGTCGCGCAAGGAGCAGCCGTTCGCCTACCTCGACACCCACGCCGGGATTGGCCTGTACGACTTGCAGGGCGACCAGGCCAACCGCACCGGCGAATACCTGGAAGGCATTGCGCGCCTGTGGGGCGAAAGCGACCTGCCACCACTCACCGCCGACTACATGCGTGTGCTGCACGAGATGAACCCGGACGGCCAACTGCGCTACTACCCAGGCTCGCCGGAGCTGGCGCGCCGCCTCACGCGGCCCCAGGACCGTGTATTGCTCAATGAGAAGCACCCGGAAGACGGCGTGCTGCTCAAGGACAACATGAAGGGCGATCGCCGGGTCAAAGTGCACTTGGGCGAAGGCTGGCATGTGCCACGTGCTTTGCTGCCAGTGCCGGAAAAACGCGCGTTGATGCTGATTGATCCGCCGTTTGAACAGCTTGATGAGATGCAGCGCTGCGCAGCGTCCCTCAAGGAAGCGGTCAGCCGCATGCGCCAGACCGTCGCGGCAATCTGGTACCCGGTGAAGGACCAGCGCATGCTGCGGCGTTTCTATCAGGACCTGGCCGGCACCGGCGCACCGAAGCTGCTGCGTGTGGAATTGCTGGTGCATCCGTTGGACACGCCCAACACCCTGACCGGCTCGGGCCTGGCGATTGCCAACCCGCCGTGGGGGCTGGAGGAGGAACTGCGTGAGCTGCTGCCGTGGCTGTCCAAGAAACTTGGCCAAACCCAGGGTGGGTGGCAGATGGATTGGCTCATCGCTGAGTAATGAGTCGCCTGTCGGAACGCTATCGCGGGCAAGCCCGCTCCCACATTTGGAATGCATTCCAAGGTGGGAGCGGGCTTGCCCGCGATGCTTTTGGCGTCAGATAGGGCAGGTCACGCCGGTACCGCCGATGCCGCAATAGCCTTGCGGATTCTTCGCCAGGTACTGCTGGTGGTACGCCTCGGCGAAATACACCGTCGGGGCTTCTTCGATTTCAGTCGTGATCACACCCAGGCCCGCCTTGTTCAATTCAGCCTGATAGGCATCGGCGCTGGCCTTGGCCGCTTCCAGATGCTCAGGTTTCACCGCGTAGATCACCGAGCGGTATTGGGTGCCGATGTCGTTGCCCTGGCGCATGCCCTGGGTGGGGTTGTGCAACTCCCAGAACATTTTCAGCAGTTCTTCATAGCTGATCTTGTCCTGGTCAAACACAACCAGTACCACCTCGCTGTGGCCGGTCAGGCCCGAGCAGACTTCTTCGTAGGTCGGGTTCGGCGTGTAGCCACCGGCGTAACCGACCACGGTGCTGACCACGCCGTCGCGCTGCCAGAACCGCCGTTCGGCACCCCAGAAGCAACCGAGGCCGAAGATCGCAAACTCTACGTTGTCGACAAAGGGGCCAAGCAGCGGGTTGCCGTTGACGAAGTGGGTTTCGGGCAGGTTCATCGGCGTTTCACGGCCAGGCAAAGCTTGTTCTTGAGTCGGCAGCACGTTTTTGTTCACCAGAATTTCCGAGCGCAAGACCATGATCAGTCCTCTCAGTCAGATTGAGTTATGTATTAAGACAGACAGCCAGTGTGCCCGAGTGTTACAGCGCTGTCAGGCGATTGGCCCGCGCGGATAGCGTTTAAGCTTTTCCAACAGCTCTGCGCCGGGGATCGGCCGGTCGAACAGGTAGCCCTGGCCCACATCGCAGCGATGGCGGCGCAGGAACGCCAGCTGTTCGGCCGTCTCGATGCCCTCGGCCACTACCTTGAGCTTGAGGTTATGGGCCATGGCGATGACCGCCGAGGTGATCTCCATGTCGTCCTGGTTGTCCGGGATTTCGTGGATAAAGCTGCGATCGATCTTGATGATGTCGATGGGGAATTTTTTCAGGTAGCTCAGCGACGAGTAGCCGGTGCCGAAGTCGTCCATGGCCAGGGTCAGGCCGAAGCTCTTGAGCTGGTCGAGTTGAAGGCGCGTGTCTTCGGTGGCTTCGAGCAGCAAGCCTTCGGTCAACTCCAGCTCCAGCAGGTTGGCCGGCAGTTGTTCTTCCTTGAGGATGGTGGCGATCGACGCCACCAGGTCCGGGTCGGAGAACTGCTTGGGCGACAGGTTGATCGCCACCTGCAGATTGCCCATGCCGCCTGCGCTCAACTGCTTGCTCATGCGGCAGGCCTGGCGCGCGATCCATTTGCCGATGGGGATGATCAACCCGGTTTCTTCGGCCACGCTGATGAACTGGTCCGGGCGGATCATGCCCTTTTCCGGGTGATTCCAGCGCAGCAGCGCTTCCATGCCCAGCAAGCGGCCGCTGCGCAGGCACAGTTTGGGCTGGTAGAACACGTCCAGCTCGTTTTGGGTCAGGGCGCGGCGCAGGTTGTTTTCCACGAACAGCTTGTAACTGGCCTCGGCGTTCAGGGCCTCGGTGAAGACCTGCACCTGATGTTTGCCGTTGGCCTTGGCCTTGTGCAGGGCCAAACCGGCGTTACGCATCAGGGTCTGTGGGTCGCGGCCGTGCAGCGGTGCACAGGCCAGGCCCACGGAGCCGGTGACGCTGATCAACTGGTTGTCGACAAACATCGGCTTGTCGAGGGTGGTCAGCAATTGGCTGGCCACCTGTTGGCCGGTCTCAAGGTCGGTATCGTCCAGCAACACCGCAAACTCGTTACTGGCAAAACGCGCCAGGCTGCCACCGGCACTCAGGCTGTTGCGCAGGCGCCGGGCCAGGCTGATCAGCAGTTTGTCACCGGTCTGGTGACCGAGGCTGTCGTTGATGCGCTTGAAGTTGTCGATGTCCACCAGCAGCAGGCTGATCGGGCTGTCGCTGTCGCGGGCGAAGCGTTCATCAAGGTTGCGAATAAACGCCGGGCGGTTGCCCAGGTTGGTCAGGTTATCGGTGTAGGCCAGGCGTTCGATACGCTGCTGCGCGAGCTTGGTCTGGGTGATGTCTTCGTAGATGCCGATGTAGTGGGTCAACTCACGGTTGTCGCCATACACCTTGGAGATCGACAGCTGGCCCCAATAGGGTTCCAGGTTTTTGCGCCGGCTCTTGAATTCACCCTGCCAGCTGTTGCTCTTGGCCAGGCTCGACGGCGCGTCGAACAGCAGTTCGCTGAGGTTTTCCAGGGCCGGCAACTGTGCCAGGCGGTGGCCGTGGACTTCTTCGGCACTGTACTGGGTGATCGCGGTAAAGCTTGGGTTGACGTACTCCACCACGCCGTCGCAATTGACCAGCAGAAAGGCGTTGGCGCTTTGTTCCACCGCGCGCTGGAACAGGTGCAAGGCGCTGGTGGCGGTGCGGCGGTTGTGGTTATTGATCACTTGCGCGAACTGGTCCGCCAGCTCGCCGGCAAAGGCGATCTCATCCGACTGCCAGGCACGCGAGCTGCCACTTTGCTCCAGGCACAACACACCGACGACCTGACCATCTACGCGGATGCTGGCGTCGAGCATGGCGTGGACGTCCTTGGCGCGCAGGCTCTCGGCCATTTCCCGGGTGCGCGGGTCACGCATCGCGTGGGTGGCGTCGATGGCACGGCTCGAATGCAGGGCTTCCAGGTAATCCGGGAAGTTGCTGGCGTCAATCGCTTCGGGCAAGTGGTGCTGCTGGTCTTCGCGGTGGTAGGCCGAGATCGGCACCAGGCGCTGGCCTTCGAGGTTCCAGATGCTGGCGCAGTCGATCTGGTAGATATCGCAGGCACTGCGGGTGATCAGCTCGGCGGCTTCTTGCAGCGAATTCGGCGTGGTGTAGCGCTGGCGCGCCAGCAGCAGGATCAGCTCCTGTTGGGCGCGTACCCGTTCAAGGTGCTGCAGCTGTTCCTGCTGGGCACGCTGGTTGAGTTCCAGGGCGATCTGCAGGCGGCTGTTCTGGTTTTCCAGGTCGGCGGTCGGGGCGGCGGTGGGGATTTCGCTGAACAGGCCGTCGACCACCATCAGGTAGCCGCGCAACAGGTGGCGATTGTGTTGTTTATACGCCTCGCCCATCTCCAGCAGGCTCAAAGGCCCATCGTTGGTGTGCAGGGTGTAGCGCACCAGGTAATGCGGGCTATGGGCCAACTGCTGCTGGATGGTGTCGTGCAGTTGATAGCGCGCCTGGGGTTCCATCAGGCTGGCGTAGGGGGTGCCGATCAAGGCGCACAGTTCCACCGCCGGCAGGCCGAATTGGCGCTCGCAATTGGGGTCCAGGTACAGCAGCGCCCAGCTTGCCTCATTAAGCCGCTCGAAACGCAGCATACCGAGGCGCGAAGGCACCGGTAATTGCGTCACTACCTCGGCCGCCATACGGGCGACATCGGGTTGGCTTTTCATGGGGGAAACTCGCTTGGGAAGATGCGCACGGCGCCGGGCTCACGCCCTCTTTACTGTCACCTGCGGCAAGGTTGCATCATGCAGCACGCACTGACAAGAGAGGATGAAGGCTAAGTGCTATAACCCTGTTATCGGCCGCGTGGGGGATTTCTGCAATCGGGGTGATGGAAGGTGTACAAACCTGTTTTGCGTGTTCAACAGACACCCAAAAAAAGCCCCGCCAAGTGGCGGGGTTGAGGTACGAGCGTGGCGCTCGGAAATCGGTAGTGCCAGGCCTCCCCGGTGACAGGGAGGCCCGTTTGAGGCTTATAGCAAGATGGTGCGGATGTCGTTGAGCAGTTGGCTCAGACGCTGCGTGAAGCGGGCAGCAGCAGCGCCGTTGATCACACGGTGATCGTAGGACAACGACAGCGGCAGCATCAGCTTCGGCTGGAACGCTTTACCGTCCCACACAGGCTGGATAGTGGCCTTGGACACACCCAGGATCGCCACTTCCGGCGCGTTGACGATTGGCGTGAAGCCAGTACCGCCAATGTGACCGAGGCTGGAAATCGTGAAGCAAGCGCCTTGCATGTCGTCGGCGGTGAGCTTCTTGTCGCGGGCCTTGGCAGCCAGCGCAGCAGCTTCAGCGGCGAGTTGCAGCAGGCTCTTCTGATCAACGTTCTTGATCACAGGAACCAGCAGGCCGTCCGGGGTATCCACGGCGAAACCTACGTTCACGTACTTCTTGCGAATGATCGCCTTGCCGCTTGGTGCCAGCGAACTGTTGAAGTCCGGCAGCTCCTTGAGCAGGTGCGCGCACGCCTTGAGCAACAGTGGCAGCACGGTCAGTTTCACACCGGCTTTTTCGGCCACGGCTTTCTGCGCAACGCGGAACGCTTCCAGGTCGGTGATATCGGCCTGGTCGAACTGAGTCACGTGCGGGATGTTCAGCCAGCTGCGGTGCAGGCTCGACGCGCCGATTTGCATCAGGCGGGTCATCGGCACTTCTTCGGTTTCGCCGAAGCGGCTGAAGTCCACGACCGGGATCGGTGGAATACCAGCGCCGCCAGTCGCAGCGCCGGCAGCCGGAGCTTCCTTGGCCTTCTGCATCATGGCTTTGACGTAAACCTGCACGTCTTCCTTCAGCACGCGACCATGTGGGCCGGTGGCCGACACAGCGTTCAGCTCAACGCCGAACTCACGGGCCAGCTGACGCACGGCAGGGCCGGCGTGAACCTTGGCACCGCTTGGCGCGGGTGCAGACGCAGCCGCCGGAGCCGGAGCCGGTGCGGCCTCGGCTTTTGCAGCAGGTGCAGGAGCGGCAGCCGCCGGAGCAGCTTCAGCCTTGGCAGCCGGAGCAGCAGCCGGTGCTGGCGCAGCAGCAGCAGGTGCAGCGCCTTGTACTTTGAGCTTGAGGATGAAGTCGCCAGTGCCGACTTCGTCTTCCAGCTTGACCGCGATGCTTTCCACTACGCCGGCAGCCGGCGATGGGATTTCCATGGAGGCCTTGTCGGACTCCAGGGTGATCAGTGACTGGTCGGCTTCGACGGTGTCGCCGACCTTGACCAGCAGCTCGATGATCTTGGCCTTGCCCGACGAGCCGATGTCCGGAACATGAATGTCCTGGAC
>NZ_VBVZ01000381.1 GCF_005863185.1 Pseudomonas edaphica | reverse complement strand
CGCATGCAGGAAGCGCTGATCTCCTTGATGCAAATGGCCAAGACCTCTGCGGTACTGGCGCGTCTGCGTGAAGAAGGCATCCCGTTCATCTCGGTACTGACTGACCCGGTTTACGGCGGTGTTTCCGCCAGCCTGGCGATGCTGGGTGACGTGATCGTTGGTGAGCCCAAAGCACTGATCGGCTTTGCCGGCCCGCGCGTGATCGAGCAGACCGTACGTGAAAAGCTGCCGGAAGGCTTCCAGCGCAGCGAGTTCCTGCTGGAGCATGGTGCGATCGACCTGATCATCCCGCGCGGTGAACTGCGCCCACGCCTGGGTAACCTGCTGGCGCAAATGATGGGCTTGCCGACGCCTGTGTACGTCGCACCTAAAATCGAACCTATCGTTGTTCCGCCGGTGCCAGCAAACCTATGACCCAACGTACCCTGGGCGAATGGCTCGCTTACCTTGAGCAGTTGCATCCGTCAGCCATCGACATGGGCCTGGAGCGCTCGCAACAGGTAGCGGCCCGCCTCGGGTTGGGCCGCCCGGCGCCGCGTGTAATCACGGTGACCGGCACCAACGGCAAAGGCTCTACCTGTGCCTTTGTCGCGGCGCTGCTGCAAGCCCAAGGGCTTAAAGTAGGCGTCTACAATTCTCCGCACCTGCTGCGTTATAACGAGCGGGTGCAGCTCAATGGCATCGAAGCCACTGACGCGCAGCTTTGCGAAGCCTTCGCCGCACTGGATGCCGGCCGTGGCGAAATTTCCCTGACTTACTTTGAAATGGGCACCTTGGCGGCTTTCTGGCTGTTCGAGCGTGCGCAGTTGGATGTGGTCGTGCTGGAAGTCGGGCTTGGCGGGCGTCTGGATACCGTTAACGTGGTGGACGCCGATATCGCGCTGGTAACCAGCATTGGTGTCGACCATGCGGACTATCTGGGCAACACTCGCGAGTCGGTGTCTTATGAAAAGGCCGGGATCTTCCGCCAAGGCAAGCCGGCGCTGTGTGGTGACCTGAACCCGCCGCAGCCTTTGCTGGACAAGGTGCGCGAGCTGGATTGCCCATTTTACCTGCGCGGCCGCGAATTCAATCTCGAAGTTGGCGACCAGCATTGGCAGTGGCGCGGGTGTGATGCGCGTGCCCAGGTGGTAGAGCTGCGGGATTTGCCGCTGCTGAACCTGCCGATGGAAAACGCCGCGCTGGCGCTGCAAGCGTACCTGTTGATGGATCTGCCGTGGAATCCCGAGCAGATTGCTGCCACGTTGCTGGCTACTCGTGTGGTGGGGCGCCTGGATCGCCGCACATTCGAGTGGGAAGGCAAGCGTTTGAACCTGCTGCTGGATGTGGGGCACAACCCGCACGCCGCCGAGTACCTGGCGCAACGTCTGTCACGCACGCCACCTGCCGGTCGTCGCCTGGCAGTGTTCGGGCTGTTGGCTGACAAGGATCTGGACGGTGTGGTTGCGCCGTTACTCGGCAATGTCCAGGCTTGGGCGGTAGCGCCGCTGGACACGCCGCGCAGTCGCCCGGCTGCCGAACTGCAAGTGGCATTGCAGAACCTTGGTGCGTCGGCGGCGTCGTATGCAAGCGTCACTGCAGCGCTTGAGGCGCAATGTGCAGTGGCGACGGCCGAGGACGAGATTCTGTTGTTCGGATCATTTTATTGTGTTGCCGAGGCGCTTGAGTGGTTGGCCCGGCGCTCCACGGAGGAAGCTGCACATGGCATTACTGGATAGCGCATACAAGCAGCGAATGGTCGGAGCCCTGGTATTGGTGGCGTTGGCGGTGATTTTCCTGCCGATGCTGTTTTCGCGCCAGGACGAACAGCGCCAGGTCGTGGTCGAGGCACCGGCAGCGCCACAGGCGCCAGCGATGCCGCAAGTTCAGGTGGAGCCGGTGGTGGTGCCTGAGCCGCAGACGCTGCCTGAAGAACCGGTGCCGAGCGATGATGAGGTGGCTGCGCAAACGACTCCAGCGGCGCCGGCAGTGCCGGTGCAACAGAGTGTGCCGGTGGTCAAACCGGCGCCCGCTCCAGCGGCCCCGGTGGTGGCTGCCAAACCTGCTGCGCCAGCCCCTGCGCCCAAGCCTGTAGCGCCACAACCAGCCGCGCCGGGCAAGCCGGATGTCGGTCAAAGCCGTATCGACCCGAATGGTCTGCCGATCAGTTGGTCGATCCAGCTCGCCAGCCTGGCCAACCGTGAAAGCGCCGATGCCTTGCAGAAAAAGTTGCGTGCCCAGGGGTATAACGCCTATATCCGCAGTGCCGACGGCAAAAATCGCGTATTTATCGGGCCGCTGATCGAGCGCGCCGAAGCGGATCGCCTGCGTGACCTGCTGGGGCGACAGCAGAACCTGAATGGGTTTGTGGTGCGGTTCCAGCCTGAGCGCGGCTGAGTAAAGGGTTGGAATGCAGGGCAAATGTGGGAGCTGGCTTTTGTGGGAGCCAGCTCCCACATTGTTTTTGGGTGGTCTTGAGATTGCTCAACCCATTGATTTGCAAAGCACCCACAATCACAGCTTACCGATAGCCCAGCGCTCTGCTAAAATGCGCCGCCTTATCCGTACGTAGGCTGCACTGTGCCATTTACCTGGGTTGATTGGGCGATCGTAGCAATCGTCGCCATCTCCGCTTTGATCAGTCTAAGCCGCGGCTTCGTAAAAGAAGCACTGTCGTTGCTGACCTGGATCATCGCAGGAGTTGTAGCCTGGATGTTCGGTGGTTCACTGTCGGTTTACCTGGCCGGGTATATCGAAACACCTTCGGCTCGCGTCATTGCGGGCTGCGCCATCATGTTCATCGCCACGCTGTTGGTGGGGGCAATGGTCAATTATCTTATTGGCGAGTTGATACGTGTCACCGGCCTCTCCGGGACCGATCGATTTCTCGGCATGGCCTTCGGCGCCGCGCGTGGCGGCTTGCTGGTGGTTGTGGCGGTCGGGCTGTTGAGCCTGGGGCCGGTACAGCAGGATTCGTGGTGGCAGGAGTCGGTACTCGTGCCAAAATTTCTATTGGTTGCAGATTGGTCCAAGAACCTCATATTGGGGTGGAGCAGTCAGTGGCTGGCCAGCGGAATCAGCGTACCCGCTGATCTTCCGTTCAAGGAACACCTCTTGCCGGCCAAAACGCCTCAGTAAGTAGTGTTCAGTCAAGATTCATTAAGTAGGGGTTGCGTCGCATGTGTGGCATCGTCGGTATCGTCGGTAAGTCGAACGTCAATCAGGCGCTGTATGACGCGCTAACCGTCCTCCAGCACCGCGGCCAGGACGCTGCCGGTATTGTGACCAGCCACGACGGCCGGTTATTCCTGCGCAAGGACAATGGCCTGGTGCGTGACGTGTTCCATCAGCGTCACATGCAGCGCCTCGTCGGGCACATGGGCATTGGCCATGTGCGTTACCCGACTGCCGGTAGCTCGACCTCGGCCGAAGCTCAACCGTTTTACGTCAACTCGCCTTACGGCATCACCCTGGCGCACAACGGTAACCTGACCAACGTTGAACAGCTGGCCAAGGAGATTTACGAATCTGACCTGCGCCACGTCAACACCAACTCCGACTCGGAAGTGCTGCTCAACGTGTTCGCACATGAGCTGGCCCAGCGCGGCAAGTTGCAGCCGACCGAAGAAGATGTATTCGCTGCCGTGACCGACGTGCACAACCGTTGTGTTGGTGGTTATGCCGTCGTCGCAATGATCACCGGTTATGGCATCGTCGGTTTCCGTGACCCGCACGGCATTCGCCCGATCGTGTTCGGCCAGCGTCACACCGACGAAGGCGTCGAATACATGATCGCGTCCGAAAGCGTGTCCCTGGACGTGCTCGGCTTCACCCTGATCCGCGACCTCGCACCGGGCGAAGCCGTATACATCACCGAAGACGGCAAGCTGCACACCCGTCAGTGCGCGATTGCGCCGAAACTCACTCCGTGCATCTTCGAACACGTCTACCTGGCGCGTCCGGACTCGATCATCGACGGTGTTTCGGTGTACAAGGCGCGCCTGCGCATGGGCGAGAAGCTGGCCGAGAAAATCCTGCGCGAGCGTCCCGAGCACGATATCGACGTGGTGATCCCGATCCCGGACACCAGCCGTACCGCTGCGCTGGAGTTGGCCAACCACTTGGGCGTCAAGTTCCGCGAAGGTTTCGTCAAGAACCGTTATATCGGCCGTACCTTCATCATGCCTGGCCAGGCGGCGCGCAAGAAGTCGGTGCGCCAGAAGCTCAACGCCATTGAGCTGGAATTCCGCGGCAAGAACGTGATGCTGGTCGACGACTCCATCGTGCGCGGCACCACCTGCAAGCAGATCATCCAGATGGCCCGCGAAGCCGGTGCGAAGAACGTGTACTTCTGCTCCGCCGCGCCTGCCGTGCGTTACCCGAACGTGTACGGTATCGACATGCCGAGCGCCCACGAGCTGATCGCCCACAACCGTTCGACCCAGGATGTAGCCGACCTGATCGGTGCCGACTGGTTGATCTATCAGGATCTGCCGGACCTGATCGAGGCGGTCGGTGGTGGCAAGATCAAGATCGCCGAGTTTGACTGCGCAGTGTTCGACGGCAAGTACGTGACCGGTGATGTCGACGAGGCCTACCTGAACAAGATCGAGCAGGCGCGTAACGACTCGTCGAAGATCAAGACCCAGGCGGTCAGTGCGATCATCGATCTGTACAACAACTGAGTAAACACCGGCCCTGAGGGGCCGGTTTTGTATCTTAAATAGAGTATTGAGTAAGGAGTCGCAGCATGAGTCAGGAATGGGATGCCGGTCGGTTGGACAGCGACCTCGATGGCGTAGCTTTCGATACCCTGGCTGTGCGCGCCGGTCAGCACCGCACCCCGGAAGGTGAGCACGGTGACCCGATGTTCTTCACCTCCAGCTATGTGTTCCGCACCGCAGCCGACGCGGCTGCGCGCTTTGCCGGTGAAGTGCCGGGCAACGTTTACTCGCGTTACACCAACCCGACCGTGCGTGCGTTCGAAGAGCGTATCGCGGCCCTGGAAGGCGCTGAGCAGGCGGTGGCCACGGCGACCGGTATGGCTGCGATCCTGGCAGTGGTGATGAGCCTGTGCAGTGCTGGCGACCATGTGCTGGTGTCGCGCAGTGTGTTCGGCTCCACCATCAGCCTGTTCGAGAAGTACTTCAAGCGCTTCGGCATCGAAGTGGACTACGTGCCCCTGGCGGATCTGTCCGGCTGGGATGCGGCGATCAAGGCCAACACCAAGCTGCTCTTCGTCGAGTCGCCGTCCAACCCGCTGGCCGAGTTGGTGGATATCGCCGCGTTGTCCGAAGTGGCCCACGCCAAGGGCGCGATGCTGGTGGTCGACAACTGCTTCTGCACGCCGGCGCTGCAACAGCCGTTGAAGCTGGGCGCGGACATTGTTGTGCACTCTGCCACCAAGTTCATCGACGGCCAGGGCCGTTGCATGGGCGGCGTAGTCGCCGGCCGCAGCGAGCAGATGAAGGAAGTGGTGGGTTTCTTGCGCACCGCCGGGCCGACTCTGAGCCCGTTCAATGCGTGGATCTTCCTCAAAGGCCTGGAGACCCTCAGCCTGCGGATGAAGGCCCATTGCGCCAATGCCCAGGCCCTGGCCGAGTGGCTGGAGCAACAGGACGGGATTGAGAAAGTCCATTACGCCGGTCTCAAGAGCCACCCGCAACACGCGCTGGCCCAGCGTCAGCAGCGTGGTTTCGGCGCGGTGGTGAGCTTTGAAGTAAAAGGCGGCAAAGACGGCGCCTGGCGCTTTATCGACGCAACGCGTCTGATCTCCATCACGGCCAACCTGGGTGACAGCAAGACCACCATCACCCACCCCAGCACCACCTCCCACGGGCGCCTGGCGCCACAGGAGCGTGAAGCGGCCGGCATCCGTGACAGCCTGATCCGCATTGCAGTGGGCCTGGAAGACGTAGCCGACCTGCAAGCTGACCTGGCTCGCGGGCTGGCTGCCTTGTGATCGAGTGGTCCATGGAAACAGCAGCGGCCGGTAACGGCCGTGTTGCGCTGGTGACGGGCGCCGCCCGAGGCATTGGCCTCGGCATCGCGGCATGGCTGATCAGCGAAGGCTGGCAGGTGGTGTTGACCGACCTGGACCGCGAGCGCGGCTCCAAGGTGTCCAAGGTGCTGGGTGACAACGCCTGGTT
>NZ_VBVZ01000380.1 GCF_005863185.1 Pseudomonas edaphica | reverse complement strand
TTAAGGAATAGCCGAATAACAGGGCTAGGCCCTTCTAAGAGACGATGAAAAACCATGGCCACACGTAATTCAATATCGTCTACCAAGTCAGCGAAGTGATCGAGGGTATAGCCTAGCGTGACGACTCGATCCAACTGCTCCCAGAGGACTATTGTCCCGGAGCGGAGCGCATTGACCGGATCGACGAATGCTTCGGAGCCCCGGGCGGCCCCTTCAAACATCCTCCATCCAACATCCGTAGATGCGGCAATAGCGTCTAGATCCCAACGCAAGCATGAAACTGGGCCACCTATCTGCTTAGACGCAACAGTGAGACAGCGGCACTGCGAAAAGGATGCGGTTTTTAAGCCCATCCCAAAACGACCGAGATCATTAGGCGCGCGGTCATCGAGAGGATTTTTGACGCCAAGCGTCATTGCCTCCTCTAACTCCGAATCGTCCATGCCTCGTCCGTTGTCCAGTATGGAAATTCGACTTCTCTCACCATCCCAGTCAAACGTCACATGCACTTCTGACGCACCGGCAGAGACACCGTTATCAATCACATCAGCCAAAGCTGCAGCAGTCGAGTATCCGAGACCACGTAGGGCTTCCAGCATCGCGCCGGCTCGCGGCGGGGCATACCTAGTGCGTTCGTTCATTTGGCGTAAGTAGTTCCAGAGAAAAGTGTAAGATCGATGTCAAACATTCTGCGAGCAATTTTACGAACCTGCGCATCTGGCTTTGCTGGTAGCAATAAGCGAATCCGGTAATCATCCAAACCTTATTCTTCGACGGTAATGCCAAGAGCGCTGGCCTCATTCATGAGATCGGAAAGCTGGGTATTGAGAGGAACGGCACTTGCCGCTACCGGAGACGGGGAAATCGAATCTTTACTCAAGACCTGGTGAGCAGACGCCAAATCCTCGAGTACCGATCGATGAGGCTCGACTTGACCGATATTCTCAGTAATTTGAACCATCGCCTTCTTTGTCGTGGTTTCAGGATAGAGGGTTTCCTTTACCTCGAAGTGCTCGCCCAAGTGCGAAGCTAGCTTTTCCATCCTTATCGGGTGACGTAGCTTTTGAAGTGCTTTCGACTCGATTTGCCGGATTCGTTCGCGTGTTACGTCGAATCGGAGCCCAATCTCTTCCAAGGTCATCGCTTCGTCTAAGCCCTCACCAAAACCAAACCGAAGGGTAATCACCTCGGCCGAACGCTCGTCAAGTTCCCCAATCATGTCGAGCAAAATAGCTCGAAGAGAAGCGGCTTCTGCAATCATCGCCGGGTCTGATGACTCCTCCTCCAACATGAAATCGAGCAAGGGTGCAGAGGTGCATTGAAGGTGCACATCCAAGCTGGTGACTTTCTCTGAAACAGTCAAAAGAAGCTTGAGCTTATCGAGGGCAATTCCCGTTCGATTTGATGTTTCACGCTCGGTTTCTGAACGCCCGATCGTAGCCTCGAACTTCTCCCGCTCATGCAATGTACTTCTTGCCAAGCTTTGCATATGGACGGGGACCCGAACCGCTCGCTCCGTATTAGCGATTGCGCGCGAAATCTGCTGGCGAATCCACCATGTCGCATAGGTGGAAAATCTAAATCCCTTGCGCCAGTCAAAGCGCTCAACAGCCTTCATAAGACCTATGTTGCCTTCCTGCACAAGATCGTCAAAAGGAAGTTCTGACCATAAATATTTTTTGGCTATGGAAAGCACCAAGCGAAGATTGGAGAGAGTCATCCTTTCCCGTGCGACTTCTTCGCGCCGAACTGCAGACGAGAGGTCTCTACCTGCTGAATCGCAGTCAGCCTTCCTCGATAGTTCGAGCAGGAAACATCGGCAAAGACTGGCCGCCACAAGTGCATCACGGACCTTTATCGAATTATTTCCGGCGGAGCGCGCCGCCGAAACAGCCGATACAAATGCCGCTGCGTCTGGGTCGAGTCCGAATTTATCTTCATCGAGTTCGACCTTATCAACGGACGACACATCACTGAAGCTCTCGTCGATATTCTCGCCGACAACATCATTTCGAGAGGTAAAAGCTTCATGATCTACTTCTCCGCGGCTTACCTTCTCGGCGGCATCAAAAATGAAACTCAGACCTAGGGGCCAACAAGATAAAGCATCTAATGCCTGGCTTCTTGCATCCTCCATCTCCCTGCCCAAAGCGATTTCCTCTGCTGCTTGGAGCAGGTCTTTTTTCAATCCCTTTACATAGAATCTAAGCGGCTCGTTCCGACCTGACGCTAGGTCCTCCACAAACTCTAAGGCCTCTGATAGCCTTTGCTCTTCGTCAGCTTTTGGGTCGAGAAGATCCGACTGCTCCGCCAACCCAGTCCACTCATCGATCACTATGCCGAGATCGCCCAAAACAAAAGTCAGCAGATGTTCAGCTTCTTTATTGCGATTTCGGGAGATGTCAGCCTCTCGACATACATCGATAAGAGACGTCTCCGATACAGTGCCCTCGCGTAGCCCCCGAAAAAGCAAACCACGGACGCCCTCACTATCATCACTCGTTAGAGGACGCGCCCTTTCTGGAAGAAACAGCTCGATATCGTCCCACTCGATATCAGTGTCAATCGCCGTGTGCCGACCTATAGTTCGTTGAAGCACGCTAGTTGCTTTGGCAACATTTACGTCCCCCTTCGGAGCAGTCGTCTCGACCTCCGCCACCCATTCGCTCTCAAACCCAAAATCGAGAGGCTCGTCGTCAAGGTCGATGTGATCTGAGCGCACATCCAACTCGATGGTCACGACTATATGGTCGTACGAATTAAGACAAGAAACCTCATCGTGGATAGCGGGTTCAAGAACTGGATGGTGCTCAAATCCGATTAAGTCATCTTCGTGAGCCGCCACTTCAGTCGCGTCATCTTTTGCTTCGTGATACGTCGATTCACTCAAGAGCGCGGGGCGAAAAGGAGCCACCATCTCCGCATTCGTCAGAGGCAAACCTTCGTCGGATGCGTAGGTTTCATTCGCTGCAACGTTAGAACCAAGAGCCTCTCTCAACAGGGCGATACAATGAGCGCATTCGGCCTTCTCTGCGTATGCGAGAGCATCCTTGCCTTCTGGATCGAACAGCTCAGGCTTTGCGCCAGCAGCCAAAAGTAGCTGTACAACACCCTTTTTCCTTCGAGCAGAGGCCAACATCAAGGGAGTGGCTCCCCCCCTGTCGCGCGCGTCAAGATCATCGCCACGCGCGATGTGGAGCTTAACTGCGACCTCAACCCCCGCAATAATTGCCATGCGGAACAGTGGGTTCATATTAGCCACGGACCGGCCCACAAACCCACGTTTCCGCCTCATAGGTCGCTCTCGCAACGACGACTCGAAAAATGAGTTGGATGCATATATCTGATTTCAGGGTCGACTCCTTGTCCATATCCTGTTCTCTAAAACTTGCTAAGTTGGCATAAAAAAGAGATTCACGAAAAGTGATTGGATTTGATGTGAAATGATCAAAAAAACACTTATGTTGAATATCATCAACCGCCGACAGTGGCGCAATGCCATTCACAATATCCACTTGTCATCCGCACGTAAAGGAAGAGCGGTGCCACCATTCGAGCCTTGGACATGCATATCGGACAGTTGGCGCTTAATTTGACGAGATGGGCGCGATGGTGTTAGTACGCGCCAAACCGACGAGAGGTATCTCTACCTCTCGTCGACAGTACAGGGGTATCGAGTCTGATCTCACATATACCATCGCAATTTAGGATGTCATTATGACATCAATGCACCATTGATCACACTTGAAAACGCGGATAACAACCACGTAGCAATGATTCCTGCTGGAAAAACCTGCTAGATTTTCTAAAGGAAATACATCTACAAAAGCAGGGGCGAGGACCTGCCTCGTCTAAGAAGATACCTTCATTGAGCAAACCTCGAATGAGTGCAGACATCGTCACACAAGAACGACGTTCTCAGAACATGTCCAGAATTAAGGGAAAAAATACCAAGCCCGAAATGATCGTTAGATCTGCATGTCATGATTTAGGGCTGCGCTACCGCCTACACAGAAAGGACCTACCAGGGACACCGGACTTGGTATTCCCGAAGCATCGATTATGTTTGTTCGTGCACGGGTGTTTTTGGCACAGGCACCCTGACTGCAAATACGCGTACACACCTAAAAGCAGACTGGATTTTTGGTCGCCTAAGCTCGCTAAAAACGTTGAGAGAGATGCAAAGGCTCAGCGAGCTCTTGAAACATCAGGTTGGCGCGTATCGATCATCTGGGAATGCCAGACAAAAAACAGAGATGCTCTGCAAACTGAAATCAAAAAGATGTTCGACTCCAAGCTCGACAGTTAGCACGTCACCACTGAAATAGAATGAACAATCTTCAAAGCTTGACCGCCTCCATACGTCCACCTACCCTCTCACCTCGGCGCCTAAGAAACGCCTCAACCAGAGCGGTCCTCCGCACCCGACAGCCATGCGGCTTTTTTTCGCCAGCGGTTTCTCTACGCCTGTGAAAAAATCCCCGTTATGTCGGGAGTGGGCGAATACAAGACCCGAAAGGGGAATATGTCCGGCCCGTCTCTGGTGGGTTTCTTAGCTCCCGACACCCATAACGCATGCCCTAAGAAAGCAACCAGAGGTAACGGAAATGCCTGGATACTTTGCATCATCTGCGAAGGTCATTCGCAGTACCCGCACCACATCTCAAACACCCTCCGAGCCGGAGGTGTGCCATGTATGAACCTACCGTATTCACTCGCCAAAACCTGCAAATGCATGCCCTGCTGCTGGAGAACCAACCATGGTTCTGCGCTCGCGACCTTGGTCGCCTGATGGGGCTTTATCTGGCTGAGCGAATGGTGAGCAAGCTCGATGAGGATCAGCGGCAGACACTGGATATCTGCTATCACGGTCGGCCTGAGAACATGCTGATGATCAGCGAATCCGGCGTATATGCATTGCTGGTGTACCACTACTCACCAGGACATCGTTTGCTGCGTGAATGGTTGACCCATCAAGTTGTGCCTACATTGCGTGACAAGCATCAACCACGATCTACAGACCGTCCAATGCTGAGCTTGCTTGATTGGCCCGAAATGTCGTTGAGCCTTCTGCATTGGCAGGATGAAGGCTGGATTCGGTTACGAGATATGCCATATCTACTGCTCAACAGGACTCGCCGACGCGCGTCACCGAGCAAGACTTGGTTTCAAAAGATGGCAGAGTTTTTCCAGCCATCAGGCCATTCCACACGCTGAAATCCCGAAGATGTCCCGTCCGGGCCAACGCTCGGGCGGATCACCAACACACATTTCCCAATCCGCGCTGTAACAATGCCGGATGCCTCCCGACGTTCATTCCTATGCCCGACCGGGTAAACTCCCTTGATCATCGCCAGTAAAAGCACAACATCACTATCTGGCTGATCTGAACTGTATAGCCGTTATCCACCTGAACCCATGCAGTGGGCACCAGTCACACGGTTATGAGAACCGCTTCAAACGATCAAGGACCACCCGTGAACCCAGACATGCTCGAAGCCGGCCCCATCGACGCCAAAGTACTTTCCGTCTTTGACTTCGACGGCACCCTCACCCACCACGACAGTTTCGTGCCCTTCCTCAAATTCGCCTTCGGCCCCGGCGAGTTCTATGGCCGGATGGTCAAACTCGCCGTGCCGGGGCTGCGTTTTTTGCTGCAGCAGATCAGCCGGGATGAGTTGAAGGCGCAGTTGATCCGCACCTTTATGACGGGCGTGGAGAAGGCGTGGGTGCAGCAGCAGGCTGAGGCGTATTGCCAGCGTTATTGGACCAAGTTGATGCGTCCCAAGGGCTTGCAGTCGGTGGAAGATGAGGTGAAGTCCGGGGCGGTGGTGACGCTGTGTTCGGCGTCGCCGGCGTTGGTGTTGCAGCCGTTTGCGAATCGGCTGGGGATCAAATTGATTGGCACTGAGCTTGAGGTGGTCGACGGCGTGTTGACGGGCAAGCTCACGGGGAATAATTGCCGTTGTGAGAACAAGGTGCTGCGGCTTGAGGCGGTGTATGGGGATTTGGGCGAGTATCGGCTACGGGCCTGGGGCGATACGCGTGGGGATCGGGAGTTGTTGGCGGCGGCGCAGGATGCGCATTTTCGGCATTTTCATTCGAAGAAGAAGCGCGCCAAGTTGCAG
>NZ_VBVZ01000037.1 GCF_005863185.1 Pseudomonas edaphica | reverse complement strand
CCCGTTTAAGGCAATGCTGAAGTTGATCGCCAGGTAGGGGTTCATGGTTGCCATGGGCTGGCCTTGGCCGGCGGGGCTGATCGCGCCGCCTGTCACGGCGGTGCTTACGCCCTGCAGTGCGACCGGGGTGGCGCCTTGCTGGTCTGAATAGATCGAAGCACTGCCCGGCCCACCGCCGGAAGCGCCGATAAAGGCGTTGGTGGCGCTGGGCGTCGTCACTGGGTTGCTGGCGGTAATGGCCAGTTGTACTGAAGTGGTGGCATTGAACGGTGTGGTGGCGTGGGTGTGGGCCGGGAGGTTAATCAGGGTGGCGGTCACGGATTCGGTACCGGAGAACTCGCCGATGACGCGCGGCGTCAGGCCCGCGCCGTTGCCTTGACCAATCGGCATGCGGCCTTGCAGGTTCGGCAGCATGAAGTTTTGCACGCCATTGCCGCCGTAAATCGTGCCGAGCAACGAGAACAGTGCCTGGTATTGGTTGAGGGGCAGGGTTTGGCCGGCGCACAAGGCCCAGTCTCTGGGCGCGAAGTCAAACGCAAAGGGTTGGATAGTGCCGATGAATACTTCCATGGATCGTTCATCCTTGTAGTGGCTTTACGGTGTGTGACGCCAATCGATCTGGTGTCATCGCACAGCGTAGTCGCAGGTTTTGCGCGCCGCCCGACGGTTGCAAAACAGCGAGCGAAACCGGGGCTTTTGTCCTAGAGTGGCGCTTGTTTGCATATGTGCAGGTTTCGCCTCGGTAACGGGCGGTCTTAGGGGAATTGAGGTGCGACGGTCTGTGGTAGAGCAAGACGACAAAGTGGGCGCATTTCCCACAGCCAATCGCCTCTGGGCCGCCTGGGAAGGCGCCGGTTGGTTGAGCCGGTTATGGTGGGTGCCAATCCTGGCGCTGGCTATGGCCGCGCGTTTCTATGGCTTGACGGCTTCGGCAATCTGGGGCGATGAAGGCTCGAGCTTGTTGCTCAGCGAATACGCCATGGACGACCTGTGGTTTCACGCGGCCCACGACGTGCACCCGCCGTTGTACTTCTTTATGCTGCGCGGCTGGATCGGGTTGTTTGGCGATGGCATCTGGTCGATTCGCGGCATGAGCGCCCTGCCCGGTGTGTTAGCGGTGGGCCTGGGTATCTCACTCACGCGGCAACTGTCCACCCGTCGCGCGGCGGTGCTGGCGGGCGTGTTGCTGGCGCTATTCCCAACGGCGGTGCGCTACAGCCAGGAAGTGCGCATGTACTCGTTGCTCGCCGTGTGGCTTTTGGGCGCCACGCTGGCGTTGGTGTACTGGGTGCGCCAGCCTGAGCGCACGCGTTACCTGGCGGCCTATGTGCTGTTGATGGCGGCCGGTTTCTACACTCATTACTTCACTGCCCTGTGTGTGTTGGTGCATTGGGTATGGCTGGCAGTGCTGTGGCCTTCTCAAACGCGTGGCCAGCGGCTGGTCCTTCGCCCGTCGTGGTGGGGCGCCAATGCGTTGATTGTGGCGTTGTACCTGCCTTGGCTACCGAACCTGCTGGGTCTGGTGCAGCACGTCGAACAACTCAAGACCGGGGGGGATATCGGCTGGGAAGACCCGGTTTCACTGATGTCCGTGCCCTCGATGATCTGGCAGTTCGTACTCCAGGATGAAGGCATCGGTTTCTGGCAGCCGCTGTTCTGGCTGTTCCCTTTGCTCTTGATCGCCGTGGTGGGCTTCACCACCTGGCGCGACCGCGAGCGTTATCGCCCGGCGTGCCTGCTGGCCTTGTTCTTTTTGCTGCCGCTGCTGCTGGTGTACGGCGTTTCGTTTATCTCATCGGTGTTTATCGAACGCTACCTCACGGTCTACGCGCTGGGCCTGCCGATTCTGGTGGCGCTGGCCATCGACCGCCTGCCGGCGCGCCTGGCGTGGCTAGGCGCGGCGTTGTTCGTGTTGTTTATTGGGGTTGAGTTGCTGGGGCTCAAGAACAACGCCACGGTGGATGTGCATGATCAATTCAACGTGCCGGTGGAGTTCGTCAACCGCAATTACCAGGAAGACGATCGCATCGTGCTCAGCGACATGTTGTGGTACCTCAGCTACGTGTATTACGACCAGACCGACGCCCAATTGCAGCTCTATACGCCGCCCAAACCCGACGGCACTTCAACCCGGCCGAATGCTTATGGTTTTGGTACGTTGGTGGACCAGGACGGTGGGCGTATTTACCTCGACCGTCTATCGGCCATACCCGCCGATACGCACCGTGTGTGGTTGATCAGCAGCACCGAGCCACCGGATGATTTTGCACCGCTTCCCGAAGGCTGGCGCGAGCTTTTGCGTCAGGACGGCGGTGGCGCTCGGGCGCGGCTGTTCGTGGTATGCGCTGGTCCAGAGTCCTCGCAACCAGAGGGCTGCCGTTAATATCCAATTGGCATTAACGGAATATCCAAATAGTGGCAAATGACCACTAGTCGGCACTGCAATCCTCAGCTACGCTTCGCGCATAAATGGACTTTATCCGCCTAAGTGGTGATGGGATTGCAGTATCACTTTATCTCCGGGTTGCCGCGTTCCGGCTCAACCCTGCTCTCTGCCATCCTGCTGCAGAACCCGCGTTTTCACGCCGGTATGAGCAGCCCTGTAGGCACCTTGTTCAACGGTGTGCTGGGGCAATGCAGCGCCGGCAGTGAGTTTGGTTCAGTAATCGACCCCAATACCCGGCGCCGTTTGCTGCGCGGGTTGTTCGATTCCTACTACGCCGACAAGGCCTCTACCCCGGTAGTCTTCGACACCAACCGCCAGTGGTGCGCGCGCATGCCCGCGCTGCATGACCTGTTTCCTCAAGCCAAAGTGATTGCCTGCGTGCGCAACGTCGCCTGGGTCATGGACAGCCTGGAGCGCCTGTACCGCGCCAACCCCTTTGAGAACACCCGGCTGTTCAACGACGACGTTGAACGCAACACCGTCTACAGCCGTGTTGAGACCCTGGGCCAGCGCAACCGCCTGGTGGGCTATGCCTGGTCGGCGCTCAAAGAGGCGTACTACGGCGAAAACGCCGACGCTATGCTGGTCGTCGACTACGAACTGCTGTCCCAGGCGCCTGAACGGGTGATGCGGCTGGTCTACGAATTTATCGGCGAACCGTGGTTCGAGCACGACTTCGACAACCTCAGTTACGATGCGCCGGACTTCGACGAGGCCTTGGGCATGAGCGGCTTGCATCGGGTCAAACCCAAGGTCGCGCTGCAGCCGCGCCGCACCATCCTGCCGCCTGATCTCTTCGAGCAGTACGCACACATGGAATTCTGGCGCGACGGCTCTTTGAGCGCCGCCAATGTCATTCGCACCAAAGCCGACGCCGCGATCAACTGATCGCGTTTTTTCTACGGGTAACCGCTTTCGACTCACGGGTGAGCAGCATGTGGTGGAGCAAAGGAAAGGCACGTAACACAACACCAGGCGCTAAAACCCTGGCGACACCCATGATCATGTTCCTCGAACCGCGCATGCTGTTTGACGGCGCGGTCGCCGCCACCGTGGCCGATGCGGCCCAGGCCGACAGCCATGCCACCGCCGACGCGGCGGCCAAGGCGCCGACGGCCGAGCATGCCACCGCCAGCAAAGACACCCATGCACAATCCGAAGCGCCCGCTACGCCGGCGCCCGTGGCCGTGCCAGGGCAGACCGTGGTGTTTGTCGATGCGCGCGTCAAAGACTCCGCCGACTTGCTCAAAGGCGTCGCTCCCGGCACCCAGGTGGTGCAACTGGACGCCAGCAAAGACGGCCTGCAACAGATCGCCGACTACCTGGGCAGCCACCAGGGCGTGAGTTCGGTGCAGATCATCGCCCACGGTAATTCGGGCGATTTGTGGTTGGGCAGCACCTACCTGTCGGCCGATAACGTCACGGCCCGCAGCGCGGTACTGGCGCAGATCGGCCAGGACATGAACGCCGGCGGCGATATTCTGATTTATGCCTGCAACACCGCCGAGGGCGACAAAGGCATCAGCTTTGTCGACTCGTTGGCCAGCCTGACCGGGCGCGATATTGCCGCCTCCAGCAACCGCACTGGCACGGGCGGCGACTGGACACTGGAGGTTGCCACCGGCTCGATCGAGAGCCACACGGCGCTGTCGTACCAGGGGATGTCGGGTTATCAGTACAGCCTGGCGACGATCACCGTGACCAACGGCGCCGACAGTGGCGTCGGCTCGCTGCGCGCGGCCCTGAGCAGTGCAGTGGCGGGCGATACTGTCACGTTCAGCACCGCAGGCATGACGGTCAACCTCAACACGCAGTTGGTGATTTCCAAGAACCTCACCATCGAAGGCGATCTGGACCATAACGGCACGCCCGATGTGACCATCAGCGGGCAGTACAAGACCCAGGTGTTCACGGTCAATTCGGGGGTTACTGCGACCCTGGACGGCCTGGTCATTACCAAGGGACTGATGGCGGGTAACGGCGGCAATGGCGGTAGCGGGACTACTGCAAGCAATTTGCTGGGCGCGGGGATCAGTAACTTCGGCAACCTGACCTTAAATAACGTCAGCGTGACCGCGAATGCCGCCTCGGGTGGCGGCGGCGGTGGTGGCGTGGCCGGTGGCGACGTCGGCGGTGCCGGTGGCGGTGGTGGTGCTGTAGGCGGCGGCAACGGCGGGCACGGTGGTATTACCGGCAGCGGAACCGGTGTCTACGCCGGCACGGCAGGCACCGCCAACCAGGGTGGCGCGGGCGGTGGCTATCGCACCATGGGCGGCAACGGCGGCTCGAGCACCGGCGGTGCCGGCTCTACTGGCATCTACGGTTACACCAACGGTTCCGTAGGCGGCACGGCGGCCTCTGGCGGCTTGTCGATCGGCGGTGGTGGTGGTGGCTCCGGCTGGAATGGTGCCGGTGGCAGGGGCGGCGCAGCGGCCGGCGGTATCTACAACGCCAGCGGCGCCACCTTGACCATCGTCGGCACCAGTTCGATTACCGGCAACATCGGCGCCGGCGGCGGTGGTGGCGGCGGCTCGGCGAGTGGCAGCGGCACGGCGCTGAACGGCGGTGACGGTGGCCTGGGTGTCGGTGCCATCTGGAACAAAGGCAATGTATTGATCACGGCGAGCAACTTCGCAGCCTTAGGTGGCGCGGCCAACAGCGGCGCCAGTGGCAACGGTGGCTCGTCCACCGCCGCCGTGGCCGGCAATAAACCGACAGCAGTCAACGGCCTGTACAACGATATTGGCGGGACCGCGAACACTGCTTACGACCCGGCACCGACCGCCACCATCGTGGTCAGCAACGCCGCCCAGCACATCGGCAGCACCTCACTGGTGACCATTACCTTCAGCCAGGCGGTGACGGGCTTTACCAACGCCGACCTGACAGTTGCCAACGGTACTCTGGGCCTGGTCAACACCAGCGACGGCGGTATCACCTACACGGCAACTTTTACACCTAATGCCAGCGTCACCAGCGCCACCAACCACATCGTTCTCGACAACACCGGTATCAACAGTGTGGCGACAGGCATGGCGGGCACTGGCACCACCTCGTCCAACAACTACACCGTCGACACCACACGGCCGACCGCGACTGTCGCAGTGGTCGCGCCTACCCTGAGCACCACGGTCAACTCAACGGTCAATATTACTTTCAGCGAAGCTGTATCCGGTTTCAGCCTGGCCGACATGACGGCCACCAACGGTACATTGAGCAACCTGGCCACCAGCGACAATATTCACTGGACCGCTACCCTGACGCCGAACGCCGGCAACACCAGCAGTGGCAACGTGGTGACGCTGGACAACGCTCTCTATACCGACGTTGCAACCAACGCGGGCACCGGCACTACCACCTCCAATACTTATGGCATCGACACGTTGCGGCCGACCGCCAGTATCGTGGTGGCCACTACCGCGCTGAACATCGGCGGTACATCCCTGGTGACCGTCACCTTCAGCGAGGCCGTCACCGGCCTTACCTCGGCTGATTTTACTGTTGCCAACGGCACCGTCAGCGGGCTTGCCAGCAGCGATGGCGGCGTAACCTGGACCGGCACACTTGCGGCCACCGCCGGCATCACCGACACCACCAACGTGATCACCCTGGCCAACAACGGCGTCAGCGACGCGGCCGGTAACACCGGCACCGGCACCACCGACTCCAACAACTACGTCATCGACACGCAGCGGCCTACCGCAACCATTGTGGTCGCTGACAACGCATTGAAGCTCGGCGAAACCTCGCTGGTGACCATTACCTTCTCCGAAGCGGTCACAGGTTTCACCAATACCGACCTGACCATCGCCAACGGCACCTTGACCGCCGTGAGCAGCAGCAACGGTGGCATCACCTGGACCTCGACCTTTACGCCAACCAGCAACATTACCGATACCACCAACCTGATCACCCTGGATAACACCGGCGTCAGCGACGGGGCCAGCAACATCGGCACGGGCAGCACTAACTCCAACAACTACGCGATCGACACGCAACGGCCGACGGCAACGATTGTGCTGGCCGACAATGTGCTGAAAATCGGCGCTACCTCGCAGGTGACCATCACTTTCAGCGAAGCGATCACCGGCTTCACCAACGCCGACCTGATCATCGCCAACGGCACCTTGACGGCTGTGAGCAGCGCCGACGGCGGCGTCACCTGGACTGCGACCTTTACGCCAAACAGCAACATCACCGACAGTACCAACCTCATCACCTTGGACAATACCGGTATCTCTGACCTGGCGGGCAACGCCGGCAGCGGCACTACCGACTCCAACAATTACGCCATCGATACCCAGCGCCCGACCGCGACCATCGTGGTTGCCGAACCGACCTTGAGTGCCGGTGAAACCAGCCTGGTCACGGTGACCTTCTCTGAAGCGGTGACGGGTTTCGACAACAGCGACTTAAGCGTTGCCAACGGCACCTTGAGTGCGGTGAGCAGCAGCAATGGCGGCATCACTTGGGCTGCGACTTTCACACCGACGGTTGGCGTGCGGGATACCACCAACCTGATCACCTTGAACAACAGCGGCGTCAGCGACATTGCGGGAAACGCCGGCACCGGCATGACCAACTCCGGCAACTACACCATCGATACCCTCTTGCCGACCGCCGTCATCATCGTCTCCGACGCCACCCTCAAAGCGGGCGAGACGTCACCGGTGACCATCACCTTCAGCGAAGCGGTGAGCGGTTTCACCAACGCCGACCTGACCGTTGCCAACGGCACCTTGAGCGCGGTCAGCAGCAGCGACGGTGGTATCACCTGGACGGCGACTTTCACGCCGACCAGCAATATCACCGGCACCACCAACCTGATCACGCTGGATAACAGCGGCGTACAAAACGCCTCGGGCAATGCGGGCGCTGGCACCACTGACTCCAACAACTACGCCATTGATACGGCACGCCCGACCGCCACCCTCGTGGTCGCGGATGCGGCCCTCGGCGTCGGCCAGACGTCGCTGGTGACCATTACTTTCAGCGAAGCCGTGACCGGTTTCACCAATGCCGACCTGACGGTCGCCAACGGCACCTTGAGCGCAGTCAGCAGCAGCGATGGCGGCGTGACCTGGACCGCGACCCTCACGCCGACCGCCGGCATCACCGATACCAGCAACGTCGTGCGCCTGGACAATACCGGCGTGCAAGACCTGGCCGGCAACACCGGCAGCGGCACCACCGACTCCAACAACTATGTAATCGACAGCCAGCGGCCCACCGCGACCATCGTGATAGCCGACCCGACCTTGAGTGCCGGTGAAACCAGCCTGGTCACGGTGACCTTCTCCGAAGCGGTGACGGGTTTCGACAACAGCGACCTGAGCGTCGCCAACGGAGCTTTGAGTGCAGTCAGCAGCAGCGATGGCGGCATCATCTGGACCGCGACCTTCACGCCGACGGTCGGCGTTCGGGACACAACCAACCTGATCACCCTGAACAACAGCGGCGTCAGCGATATTGCGGGTAACGCAGGCACCGGTACGACCAGCTCCGGCAACTACACCATCGATACGGTATTGCCGACCGCCAGCATCGTGGTTGCCAATAACGTTCTCAAAGCCGGCGAGACATCCCTGGTGACCATCACCTTCAGCGAAGCGGTCACCGGCTTCAACAACGCCGACCTGACCATTGCGAACGGCACCTTGAGCGCGGTCAGCAGCAGCGATGGCGGTATCACATGGACGGCAAGCTTCACCCCGACCAGCAATATCTCCGACACCACTAACCTGATCACGCTGGATAACAGTGGCGTACAAAACGCTTCGGGTAATGCCGGTGCTGGCACCACCGACTCCAACAACTACGCGATTGATTCCCAGCGCCCAACCGCCTCTATCGTGGTCGCACAACCGACGCTTGCCGTCGGCCAGTCGACTCAGGTGACGGTGACGTTCTCCGAGGCGGTCACAGGCTTTACCAATGCCGACTTGACCCTCGCCAACGGCACCTTGAGCGCGGTGAGCAGCAGCGACGGCGGCATCACCTGGACCGCAATGTTCACGCCGGCTGCCGGTGTCACCGCCACCCGCAACCTGATCACGCTGAACAACAACGGCGTCAACGATCTGGCGGGCAACGCGGGCACGGGCACCACCGACTCCAACAGCTACAGCATCGACACCCAGCCGCCAACCGCCACCATCGTGATTGGCAACCCGCTCTTGACCGCCGGTGGCACCAGCCTCGTTACCGTAACTTTCTCGGAGCCAGTGACGGGGTTCAACAACAGTGACCTGATGGTGGGCAACGGTAGCCTCAGCACAATGACGTCCAGCGATGGCGGGCGCACCTGGACTGGGGTATTTACACCCATCGATGGCATCCAGGCCAACAGCAATGTAATTGCCCTGAATAACTACGGCGTGAAGGACCTTGCCGGCAACGACGGTTCGGGTTGGACCAACTCCAATGTGTTCAACATCCAGACTTCACATCCTACGGCGACGCTCGAGCTCTACGACACGGTCATCGGTAAGGGCGAAATACAGATTGTAACGGTGCGATTCTCCGAGGCGGTGTACGGGTTCAACCTGAGCAGCCTGCAGGCCCCCAATGGCACCTTCAGCCAATTTATCCGTTACAGCGACTCGCTTTACACCGCGGTATTCACGCCGAATGCAAACGTGACAGCCCCCAATAATGTGGTCACCCTGGACACCAGCAGCGTTCAAAACGCCGCTGGCAATAGAGGGATTGTGAACGCGGTGTCGCCGGTTTTTGCAGTCGATACAGTTATACCCACGTATACCTGGACGCTGTCCGATAAGTTGCTGGAACCGGGCGAGACCGCCACCGTCACCGTAACCTTCTCCGAGCCGGTCACCGGCTTCGACAACCGCGCAATCGTCAACCTGCAAGCGGCCACATTGAGTCCGTTCTACAGCCTCGACGGTGGCGTGACCTGGCAGGCTACATTGACGCCGACGCCGGGCGCGGGTTCCTCGGGAAGCTACCTGATTGGTTTGTCCCTGGCTTACGTCAAAGACTTGGCCGGCAATACCAACTACTCGTTCGATACCAGCTCAATGATCGCTTACACGGTCGACCACACACCGCTCAGTTCCAATGTTTACCTGAGCTCCGAGCGTTTGGCGGTCGGTGGAACGAGCACGGTGTCTATCTACTTCAACAAGGCGGTCAGCAACTTTGACCTGAGCGACCTTAGCGCCGACAACGGCGTGCTCTCCAACCTGCGCACCAATGACGGCGGTATCAGCTGGCAGGCCACGCTGACGCCATTTGCCAATACCACCAGTGCCCAGAACGTGGTGCGGCTCAACAACGCCGGCGTGACCTACTACGGCGGCAGCACCGGCGCAGGTATCACCACTTCGCGCAACTACACGGTCGATACCCAACGCCCGACCTCCACCATCGTGGTCGACAAGACCAGCCTGGGCGGCAGCGAGAAGGCCACAGTGACCATTACCTTCAGTGAAGCCGTTGAGTTCTACAACAGCCCACAGGCGCAGAACGCCTGGCTCAGCGGCCTGAAAAGCGTGGACGGCGGCATCACCTGGACCGCTACGCTCACGCCGCAGCGCTATATCGAAGACACCAGCAACGTGGTGAGCCTGGACAATACCCAGGTGCATGACCTCAGCGGCAACGCGGGCCTGGGGACCAGTACGTCGAACAGCTACGCGATCGATACCCGCCCGGCCACCGCCACGATTGTGGTCGACAAGGCCGAACTCGCCAGCGGCGAAACGGCCAACGTCACGATCACATTCAATGAGGCAGTGTCGGGCCTCAAGCTGGATAACCTGAGTGTCGCCAGCGGCGTGTTGAGCAACCTGAAAAGTGTCGATGGCGGCATCACCTGGACCGCCACGCTGACGCCCAAAGATCATCTGCAGAACTGGTATGACACGGTGGTACTGGATGGCAAAGGGGTAACGGATGCGGCAGGCAACTCGTCAGCCAACACGTATGCCTACTCGAGCTATTTTGCCGTCGATACCCAAGGCCCGCAGGTGTACATCGAAGTGTCGGATACCCAGCTCAAGGCCGGGCAGGGCACGCAGGTGTTCATCTGGTTCAGCGAACCCGTGCGCGGCTTCGACCTGTCCAGCCTGAAGGTGCAGAACGGTAGCCTGTCCAACCTGCAAAGTGGCGAGGGCGGCTACTACTGGACCGCGACCCTGACACCAAACAACAACGTCAATGACAGCAGCAATGTCATCAGTGTCGACAACAGCACGATCCGTGACCTGGCTGGCAACGCCGGTGAGGGCATCAGCCAGTCCAATGCCTATGCCATCAACAGCGTTACGGTCACGGCCGATCCGCTGACCTTGACCGGCGGCGTTACAAGGCCGGTGCTCAACACGACGTACCTGCCGCTGCAACCGGGCATCTTCACCCCGCCCACCGGCAACCTCGGCTCACCGCTGACGTTCGCGCCGCTGTTTGAGCAGCGCGTACTGGGCGACGGCATGCGCCCGCTGGGCGATATATTCATCAACAGCGGCGCCACCAGCCCGAGTTTTATTGCGCAGGTGTTCACCAGCAGCGATAACGTCGGCGACGGTTCCGGCAAAGGCTTTTTAGGCTTTGGCGGCGGCGATGGCGGGGTGTTCGGGTCCAGCACCTTGTCGAGCCTGTTCAACCGTGAAACTGGCGGTGACGACAGCTCACTCAAGGCGTTCGACAGCCAATCGATCAAAGGCCAGGGCGATCCGGCCCATGGGCTGCGCGGCGTCTTTGGCGCGCCAACCCTCGGCCAGCAATTGCAGCAGATCAAAGACACCGAACAACGCCAGGTGATTGACCTGGCGCACGCACTGCAACAAGTCGGCATCAGCGAAATGCAGGCTTGAACACACTAAATCAAGGCGCAGGAACAGGGGCAGTCCACGGATGAAAACAGGTCATAAGTTGTTCGGCGCCAGCTTGCTGGCGCTGGCGATCAGCGGTTGCGCGGTCACCAGTGAGCCGATTGAACGCAGTGTCAGCGAGCAGCGAGCCCGCAGCGATCTGCAAGGCATGTACAAGGACCAGGAGCCGTTGAGTGGCCCGTTGACGCTGCACCAGGCCATGGCCCGTGCAGTGAAATACAACCTCGAAGGCCGTTTGAAAGTGATGGAAGAGGCCCTGGCCAAACGCCAATCGGACCTCTCAAGTTTTGACATGTTGCCGCGCATGGCGTTGTCGGCAGGCTATGCCGGGCGCAACAACACCAACGCCTCCAGCAGCCAGAGCGTGCTCACCGGCACGCAGTCCCTGGAACCTTCGACCTCCCAGGACCGCGACCGTCGCGTAGCCGATTTGACCATGGTGTGGAACGTGCTCGACTTCGGCGTCAGCTACATCAGCGCCAAGCAGCAAGGCGACCAGCGGCTGATCATCCAGGAGCGCCGGCGCAAGGTGATCAACACCATTGTCCAGGACGTGCGCTCTGCGTATTGGCGCGCCGTGGCGGCCGAGCGGTTGCTGGGCCAGATCGACAGCTTGATGGCCCGCGTCGACCAAGCCCAGAGCAACAGCCAGAGCATGAGCGAACAGCGCATTGGCGACCCGGTGCAGGCCCTCGGTTACCAGCGCTCGCTGATCGAAGCCACGCGCCAATTGCAGGAACAGCGCCGCGCTCTTTCCCTGGCCAAGACTGAACTGGCCACCTTGATCAACCTGCCCATGGGTACCGACCTCAAGCTGGCGACGCCGGATAACTACAGCGTGCCTGAGCTGAAGGTCAACCTGGCAAGCCTGGAGCAGGAAGCCCTGGCCAACCGCCCCGAACTGCGCGAGCAGGACTACCAAACCCGCATCAGCGCCGCCGAAACCCGCAAAGCCATGCTGCGCCTGCTGCCTGGCCTGGAGTTCTCGGCCGGTGGGCATTACGACAGCAACTCGTTCCTCACCGACAACCGCTGGGCCGATTACGGCGCCAAGATCACCTGGAACCTGTTCAACGTGATCTCCGCACCCGCCGCCATCGACGTCGCCAAGGCCGGTGAAGAAGTCGCCACCGCCCGGCGCCAGGCGATGTCCATCGCCGTATTGGCGCAAATCTACGTAGCCAACGCCAACTACCAGGACGCCGTGCGCCAGTTCAAGACCAACGACCAGTTGGCCAACATCGACGGGCAAATCCTCACCCAACTGCGTAATCGCCACGAAGCTGCCGGCCTGGGCGAACTCGACCTGATCCAGGGCGAACTCAACACCCTGCAAGCCGACCTGCGCCGCGACCTGGCCTATGCCGACCTGCGCAACGCCTACGGCCAGATCTTCGCCAGCGCCGGGCTCGACCCACTGCCCGAACAACTGGATTCGGACCGCGTACAAGCCATCGCCACCGCCCTGGCCAGCCGCGAGTCGGCGTGGGCTGCCGGCAACATCACCACGCCGGTGCCACGCGCGGTCGTCAAGTAAGCGAGCGGCACTGACGGCGAGTTCCCCTCGCCGTCAGCCTGGCGGGCGCGTGGGCTAGACTCAGGAAAACCACCTTCCAAGGAGCCTGCCATGGAATCGCCTGTGCATAGCTTGCCGTCACTGTTCAAACAGCTCGGCCTGCCGCATGACCCGGTAAGTATCGAGAGGTTTGTGGCGGTGCATTCGCCGCTGAAGCCCGAGTTACACCTCGCGGATGCGTTCTTTTGGACGCCCGGCCAGAAGGCGTTTTTACGCGAAGAAATTCTCGACGATGCGGATTGGGCTGAAGTGGTGGATGAGCTGAATCTGTTACTGCGGGAAGGGCGCGGGGTGTAAGGGCCGATCGTTCCCACGCTCCGCGTGGGAATGCCTCCTGTGACGCTCTGCGTCACCCCTTCAATAGCGGACGCGGAGCGTCCTGGGCTGCATTCCCACGCAGAGCGTGGGAACGATCAAAATCCAGCGCCGCCTGGATGCTCAGGCCGAACAGCCAGCCTGAAGACAACACTGAACTAAATGTGGGAGCTGGCAAGCCAGCTCCCACAAGTGTTTTGTTCTGCCGCAAATCTAACGTTCTCGCTCAAACGCGCTTTACTTACCCACAAACCCACCATCCATCACAAAAGTGTTTCAAAACTTGACGGCTTTGGATCCATCCACCATATTGATAGTTAGCAAACTAACTGTATGCGAACAATCCAGTGTCCCAAACCCTCGAACAGCTCCATATGAACCTCAGCAGCAGCATGGTGGTGGGCGCCCGTAACTGGCGCAAAATCTGCCAGACCACGCTGGTGAGCTATGGTATTTCCGAAGCCTGCGCCGTGCCGCTGTTGATGATCGGCCGCTTGGGCGACGGTGTGCACCAGGTGAAAGTAGCCCAGGCATCCGGCATGGAAAGCCCGTCGTTGGTGCGCCTGCTTGATCGTCTGTGCCATGACGGTTACGTGTGCCGTACCGAAGACGTCCATGACCGTCGCGCCAAGGCCTTGAGCCTCACCGAGCGCGGCCGCGAGTTGGTGCAGGCGGTGGAAGTGCAACTGGTGCGCCTGCGCCAGGAAGTGCTGGCGGACATCGCCCACGGCGACCTTGAAGCGGCGTTGCGTGTACTGCAGGCCTTCGAGGCGGCTGAGGCGACCTCTTGAACGGATTTTTTACCGGCATGCCGCCGGCCCGCGACTGGTTCTACGGCGTGCGCACCTTCGCCGCTTCGATGATCGCCCTGTACATCGCCATGCTTATGCAAATGCCGCGTCCGTATTGGGCGATGGCCACGGTGTATATCGTCTCCAGCCCGTTTGTCGGCCCTACCAGCTCCAAGGCGTTGTACCGCGCCATCGGCACCTTCATGGGCGCGGCGGCGGCGGTGTTTTTTGTGCCGATGTTTATTCAGACGCCGTACCTGCTGGTGGTGATCATTGCGCTGTGGACCGGCACCTTGTTGTTTTTGTCTTTGCACCTGCGTACCGCCAACAGCTACGCGCTGATGTTGGCCGGCTACACCTTGCCGCTGATCGCCTTGCCGGTAGTGGATAACCCGCTGGCGGTGTGGGATGTGGCCGAGGCGCGTACCGAAGAGATTTTCCTCGGCATTGCTGTGGCCGCCGTAGTAGGCGCAATGTTCTGGCCGCGGCGCCTGATGCCGGTGTTTGATGGCTCGGTAGCCAAGTGGTTTGCCGACGCTCAGGTCTATAGCCAGCGCTTTCTGACCCGTAACGTTGCGCCCGAAGAAATCAGCACCTTGCGCGGCGGCATGGTCGCCACCTTCAACACCCTGGAACTGATGATCGGCCAGTTGCCCCACGAAGGCGCTCGGCCACAGACGGTGCGCAACACCAAGGAACTGCGCGGGCGCATGATTCACCTGCTGCCGGTGATCGACGCGCTGGACGATGCGGTCTACGCAATCGAACACCGCGCCCCCGAGTTTCTCGACCGGTTCACGCCGTTGCTGCAAGACGCCAACGCCTGGCTGGAGAGCACCACCGAGCAAGCACCGCTGGAACGCTGGCGCGTGTTGCGCGACAAGATCGACGCCGCGCAGCCACAGGGCGAAGCACTGGACGACCGCCACACGCTGCTGTTCTCCAACGCCCTGTATCGCCTCGGCGAATGGGTCGACCTGTGGCAAGACTGCCGCAGCCTGCAAGCCGCCATCCAGTGCGAAAGCCAGGACACCTGGCGCGCCGTCTACCGCCATTGGCGCCTGGGCCGGCTCACGCCGTTCCTCGACCGTGGCCTGATGTTCTACTCGGCGTTTTCCACCGTTACCGCGATCATTGTCGCCTCGGTGCTGTGGATTCTGCTGGGCTGGACCGACGGCGGCAGCGCAGTGATTCTGGCTGCCGTGGCCTGCAGCTTTTTTGCCTCGATGGACGACCCGGCGCCGCAGATCTACCGGTTCTTTTTCTGGACCGCCATGTCGGTATTGTTCGCCAGCCTTTACCTGTTTCTGGTGCTGCCCAACCTGCATGATTTCCCCATGCTGGTGTTGGCGTTTGCGGTGCCGTTTATCTGCATCGGCACGCTCACGGTGCAGCCGCGTTTTTACCTGGGCATGCTGCTGACGCTGGTGAACACCTCCTCGTTTATCAGCATCCAGGGCGCCTACGACGCGGACTTCCTCAACTTCGCCAACGTCAACCTGGCCGGGCCGGTGGGCTTGCTGTTCGCCTTTGTGTGGACGCTGGTCGCACGGCCGTTCGGCGCCGAACTGGCGGCCAAGCGCCTGACGCGTTTCAGCTGGCGCGACATCGTAACGCTCACCGAGCCTGCAACCCTGGCCGAACACCGCCACATGGCTGTGCAAATGCTCGACCGCCTGATGCAGCACCTGCCGCGCCTGGGCCTGATCGGCCAGGACACCGGCAGCGCCCTGCGCGATTTGCGCGTGGCACTGAACCTGCTTGACCTGTTGGCCTACGCGCCACGCATCTACGGCGTGCCACGGGTGCTGCTCAACCAAGTGGTGGAAGGCGTGGGCGGTTACTTCAAGGCCTGCCTTAAAGCGGGTGAACGCTTGCCCGCGCCCAGCGGTCTGCTGATGACCCTCGACCGCACGCGCCGCGCCCTCAACGGGCAAGGCCTGCAAGACGAAGATGACACCCGCCTGCATCTGCTGCACGCACTGGCCGGCCTGCGCCTGTCGTTGCTGCCCGGCGTGGAATTTATTGGCGGCACCGAAATGCAAGCGCCGCTGCCTGATGGAGCGCCTTTATGATCGGTGATCTGGATATCAGCGGGGTGTTCCTGCCCACGCTGCTGGTGCTGATGGGCATTACATATGTGTTGTTTCTGGTGGTGCACGGGTTGTTGACGCGCATTCACTTCTATCGCCTGGTCTGGCACCGGGCATTGTTCAATGTGGGGCTCTACGCGCTGTTACTGGGCGCCGTGGACTCACTCAGTCGATACCTCATGACATGAAAAAACCTTTTTTGACCATCGGCCGTGTCGTCCTGACGTTATTGATAGTGACCTTCGCTGTCGTCGTTGTGTGGCGCATGGTCATGTACTACATGTTTGCGCCCTGGACCCGTGACGGGCATATCCGTGCCGACATCGTGCAGATCGCCCCGGACGTGTCCGGGCTGATCCAGCAGGTCGACGTGCGCGACAACCAGTTGGTGAGCAAGGGCCAGGTGCTGTTCGCCGTCGACCAGGACCGCTTTAAGCTGGCGTTGCGCCAAGCCCAGGCCGCCGTGGCCGACCGCCAGGAAACCCTGGCCCAGGCCAACCGCGAGTACAAGCGCAACCGTGGTTTGGGCAACTTGGTGCCGAGCGAACAACTGGAAGAAAGCCAGTCGCGCGTGGCCCGTGCCCAATCGGCCCTGGCCGAGGCGCAAGTGGCCGTGGACGCCGCCCAGCTCAACCTTGACCGCTCGGTAATCCGCAGCCCCGTGGACGGTTACGTCAACGACCGTGCACCGCGCAACCAGGAATTCGTCACCGCCGGGCGCCCGGTGCTGTCGGTGGTGGACAGCAACTCCTTCCACATCGACGGTTATTTCGAAGAGACCAAGCTCGACGGCATCCACGTCGGCATGGCCGTGGATATCCGCGTGATCGGCGACAACGCCCGTCTGCGTGGCCATGTGCAGAGCATCGTCGCCGGTATCGAAGACCGCGACCGCACCAGCGGCTCCAACCTGCTGCCTAACGTCAACCCGGCGTTCAGTTGGGTGCGCCTGGCCCAGCGGATTCCGGTGCGTATTGCCTTTGATGATGTGCCGGCGGACTTTCGTATGATCGCCGGACGCACGGCCACGGTGTCGATCATCGGCGATAAGGTCAAAGACGGAGAAAAACCATGAAGCAGCTGCTGGCAACCGCTGCGCTGGGTTTGCTGCTGTCGGCCTGCCAAGTGGTAGGCCCGGATTACAAGCTGCCGGAAACGTCCGCCATCAACCGTGGCGACCTGCAAGGGCAGCTCGCGGGCGAGGGCAACAACGTGGTGTCGGCGCCGGTGCCAGCCGATTGGTGGAAGCTGTACAACGACCCGCGCCTGGATGAGCTGGTGCGCCAGGCCATGGCCTCCAACACCGATTTGCGCGTGGCTGCCGCCAACCTGCAACGCGCGCGTTTCCAGACCCAAGAGGCTGAATCCGCAGGCGGTTGGAGTGCTGGCGCCAAGGCGGAAGCCCAGCGCCTGCAGGAATCGGGCGAAGCGTTTTTGCTGACGGAAAAAGTCCCGGTGGCCAACATCGGCAGCGCCAGCATCAGCACGTCCTACCAGTTTGACCTGTTCGGCACCTTGCAGCGTGGCATCGAGAGTGCCCAGGCCAGCACCGACGCGGCCCAGGCCGCCGCCGATATTGCGCGCATCACCCTGGTGGCAGATGTGGTGCGCTCCTACACCCAGGTGTGTGCGGCCAATGAAGAGCTGGCGATTGCCAATGAGTCCCTCGACCTGCAAGGCCAGAGCACCAAGCTCACCCAGCGCCTGCGCGACGCCGGGCGCGGTGACGAAACCCAGGTGACCCGCTCGCAGACCCAATACAAATCCTTGCGCGCCGAGATCCCGCGCTATCAAGCATCGCGTCAGGCGGGTTTGTTCCGCTTGTCGATGCTGCTGGCCAAACCGGTGGACCAACTGCCCGCAGGCACCGGCACCTGCGCCGAGCTGCCGCATATCGCCCAATTGCTGCCCGTGGGCGACGGCGCAGCACTGCTCAAGCGCCGCCCCGACGTGCGCCAGGCCGAACGCCAACTGGCGGCTGCCACCGCCCGTATCGGCGTGGCCACCGGTGCGTTGTACCCGGACATCAGCATCGGCGCCACGGTGGGCACGGTCGGCATTCTTGACGACCTCGGCACACCAGCGACCAATCGCTGGGGCTTTGGCCCGCTGATCAGTTGGACAGTGCCGACCAACGGTGCCCGCGCACGTATCCACGAAGCCGAAGCCGCGACCCAGGGCGCCCTGGCGCACTTTGATGGCGTGGTGCTCAATGCCATCCGCGAAACCCAGACCGGCCTCGCGCAATACACCGCGCAACTGCAACGCCGCGACGCCCTGGCCGACGCCGGTGCGTCCGCAAAGGAAGCCTCGGAGCAGACGCACCGCTTCTTCCAGGCCGGCCGTGCCTCGTTCCTGGCCGACCTGCAGGCCACTCGCACCTACACCGATGTACGTGCACAGCTGGCAGCGGCCAACACGCAAGTTGCCATGAGCCAGATCGATCTGTTCCTGGCCTTGGGCGGCGGTTGGGAAAGCGGACGAACGCAGGCGTCACAACCCGGCAAACCCTGAGCGAAAAGCTATGCTTTGACAGGCGGGCCACCGTGAGGCCCGTCTGACAAAGTTCGCGTTTGCTCATGGGGATTCCAATAATGAAAAACCCTTATGCTCCCGCTTTCTGGTGCGTGCTTTTCGCACTGGTGTTGCTATCGGCTGCCTATTTCTACGGCGTCATGCTTGCCCACCAACTCGACAAGGCCATGGTGTTTCTCGATAGCGCCTGTCTGGTGATCGGCACGTTGTCCATCGGCGTGGTGGCCTGGGCGTCCTATCAAAATCAACGGGTGAAGAAAAAGCTGCTTCAACAAGGCAAGACCCGCGTGGCGATCTGGGACACCAAGGTTGCTCTGCGCCGCGTCGAAACCGTATTCGACCGCTATTTCTGGGGCAGCTACTGGCAGCCCGGGCGTACTTTCCAGGAAGTCATGGGCGAGCTCACCGGCACGCCGCTGGAAAAAAGCCTCGAGGCCCTGAAAAAACAATGTGTGCTGCTCGACCAACAGGTCGCCGACGGTAGGCATTGGCTCAATAACGCCCGGGAATTGTCCGACGTGGCCACGCAAATGGCGCGGGAACGCTACCAGCTGGACTTCTGCGACCCCAAGGCCGATACCCCCAGCAACACAGTGATACACCGCGAGTTTGAGGTGTTGGTGTACACCTGGACCGCACGCTTGAAGAGTTTCGATCACCAACTCGATGAGGTTGAATTGGAATACTCGTGAACCAACCGCTGACCTGACCTCTCTGAAAAGCTGGGCCGTTATCGGCCGCCAGTGCTAATCTTCCCCCGTTTTCGGCGGGCTTGAGCCAACCCCTTCGGGGTTCAAGGAAGACAGCCCACTTCTCACAGGATTTGATCAGGTCACTTCATGAATAAGCCAGCAGTTGTTTTCTTGGGTTTCGTTGTCGCCGTCGGCGCCATTAGTGCAGGCGGCGCCTGGTACACCGGTAAGCAACTGGAGCCGGTGCTGCAAACCGCCATCCAGAACGCCAACAAAGAACTGCAGACCTCTATGGCCGGCGTCGATGGCACGGTGAACCTGGAGCTGGTGTCCCTGGATCGTGGCCTGTTCAGCAGCACCGCGCACTACCGCCTCAAAGGCCAAGGCAGCGTGTTCGGTGAAGAAAACCCGAACCCTGAGCTGTTGTTCGTCGACCATATCGAACACGGCCCGCTGCCGTTCTCGCGCCTGGTGACGCTGAAG